>DDKM01000074.1 GCA_002339345.1 Firmicutes bacterium UBA2598
TAAGGATACCCCAAATTGAATCCGTTACAGGAGGAACCCGATGTTTTACGATACGGCAAAGATTTATTTGAAAGCAGGCAGCGGAGGTAACGGGGTGGTGGCTTTCCGACGGGAGAAGTATGTGCCCCAGGGTGGTCCCAGTGGAGGGGATGGTGGCAAAGGCGGGGACATCATCCTGGTGGTGGACACCGGCCTGCGAACTCTGGTGGATTTCAAGTATCGCCAACACTACAAGGCGGAGCGAGGGGAGCACGGCCAGGGAAGTAACCGGCACGGTAAAAACGGTGAGGATCTGGTCTTGCGGGTGCCACCCGGCACCATTGTCCGGGATGCCGAGGCAGGTGTTGTGCTGGCCGATATGACCGGGGACGGGCAGGTTTATATTGCCGCCAGGGGTGGCCGGGGTGGCCGGGGCAATGCGCGATTTGCCACCGCCAGTAACCGTGCGCCCTCCCTGGCGGAGCAGGGGGAACCGGGTGAGGAGCGCTGGATATCCCTGGAGTTGCGGTTGCTGGCGGATGTGGGGTTGCTGGGGCTGCCCAATGCCGGGAAGTCCACCCTCCTGGCCAGGATTTCAGCGGCCAAGCCCAAAATTGCCGATTATCCCTTTACCACCTTAACGCCCAACCTGGGCGTGGTACAGGGGGAGGATGGCGCCAGCTTTGTGGTGGCGGACATTCCTGGTTTGATTGAAGGTGCTCACCATGGGGCCGGTCTGGGCCATGATTTTCTCCGTCACCTGCAGCGTACCCGGATACTGGTCCATGTGGTTGATGTTTCCGGATCCACCGGAGGAGATGTCCAGTCCGATTATATGGTCATCCGTCAGGAACTGGCCATGTTTGACCCCGATCTGGCCGGCCGCCCGGTATTGGTGGCTGCCAATAAAATTGATCTGGCAGGGGCCCAAGAAAACCTGCCCCGGCTGCGGGAGGTGACTGGTGACTATCCCATCTACCCCATTTCCGCCGTCACCGGCCTTGGGGTACGGGAACTGATCCTGGGTATCAGCAGGTTGCTGGCGGAATTGCCGCCCGTTGAATTTCAACCACTGCCGGAGGAAATGGCACAGAAGCATGGGCCGGCGGAAAGGTTCCGGGTAACCGAGGAAAATGGCCTTTTTACGGTGTCCGGACGCGAGGTGGAGCGTCACCTGGCCATGACCTATCTGGACAGTGAGGAGGGATTACGCCGTTTCCAGCGTATCCTTAAGGTGATGGGTGTGGAGGACGCCCTCCGCCAAAAGGGAGCCAAAAACGGCGATCTGGTAAGAATCGGTGATGTAGAGTTTGAATTTGTGGAGTAGGTGGTTGCCGGTATTTCCACCAGTATCGTTACCAGAGATGGCCGCCTGGGGATCTTTATGGTATAATGGCTGCAATTAACCAGTGTCATGTAGGAGGAACAATGACAAGCCAGGAGTTGATAGCGGCCCTTTCCCATGTCCAGCGGCTGGTGATCAAGGTGGGTACCAGTTCCCTTACCCACAAGTCCGGTAAATTAAACCTGGCCCAGGTGGAGCGGCTGGTGCGGGAGGCGGCAGACCTTGCCAACCAGGGCCTCCAGGTGGTGCTGGTAACCTCCGGTGCTGTGGGAGCGGGTATGGGCAAGCTGGGGTTCAAGCAAAAACCGCGCACCATGCCGGAAAAACAGGCGGCCGCAGCGGTGGGGCAGGGCCTTTTAATGCACATGTATGAAAAAATGTTTGCGGAATACGGGCATGTGGTGGCCCAGGTTTTGCTAACAAGGGATGATCTGGCGGACAGGCGGCGGTTCCTCAATGCCCGCAATACCCTCCTTACCCTCTTGGGCTATGGGGTGATTCCCATTGTCAACGAGAATGACACCGTTGCGGTGGATGAGATGCGGGTGGGAGATAACGATACCCTCTCGGCCCTGGTGGCCGGACTGGTGGATGCCGAATTGCTGGTGTTATTGTCAGACATTGACGGCCTGTACACCGCTGACCCCAGGGTGGATCCCGGGGCCCGGTTCATCCCGGTGGTGCACGAAATTACCCATGAACTGGAGGGACAGGCCGGTGGTGCCGGTTCCTCACTGGGTACAGGGGGGATGGGTACCAAGCTGCACGCAGCCCGGATCGCCATCAGTTCCGGTATTCCCATGGTGATCGCCAATGGCTCCCGGGATGGAGTGGTCCGGCAGGTTCTTTCCGGTACACCGCCCGGAACCCTTTTTATCCCCCGGGATAATCGCATGCATATCAAAAAGAAATGGATTGCCTTCGGTTCGGCTGTCCAGGGTTCTTTACATGTAGATGCCGGGGCGGCCAGGGCCCTGGTGCAGGATGGCAAGAGCCTGCTTCCCATTGGCCTGACCGGTGTGGAGGGCGCCTTTGGCCCAGGCAGTGTGGTTAATGTGTTGGATCCCGCCGGTGAAGTCTTTGCCAGGGGCATTGTTAATTATGGCGCCGAAGAATTGCGACGCATCCAGGGACATAACTCTACAGAAATTGCTGCCCTTTTGGGTTATAAGGATTATGATGAGGTTATCCACCGTGACAATTTGGTAATCAGCTCATAGGGGGAGTTGGGTAATGGTGAGGGAAATGCTGGTGGCCCAGGCTGCCAAGGCCAAGGAGGCCGCCCGTCAACTGGCGGTACTGCCTGCTGGCGTCCGGAACGGGGCGCTGCTAAAAATGGCTGCGGCACTGGTGGAAAGGGCAGAGGATATTTGTGAGGCCAACCGGGCGGATATGGAGGCGGCCAGGGCTATGGACTTGCCTTGGGCGCTGCTGGACAGGCTCTATTTGTCACCAGACCGGGTGGCGGAAATGGCCCGGGGACTAAGGGAATTGGCAGCCCTGCCGGATCCCCTGGGCAACGTGGTGAACATGTGGCGGCGCCCCAACGGTCTCACGGTAGGACAGGTGCGGGTCCCCCTGGGTGTGGTGGGGATGATCTATGAAGCCAGGCCCAATGTGACCGTCGATGCTGCCGGGCTGTGCTTGAAGTCAGGTAATGCAGTGCTTTTACGGGGGGGCGCGGAAGCCTTCAACTCCAACAGGGCGCTGACCTTGGTCATCGATCAGGCTGCCCGGAATGCCGGTATCCCCGAGGGGGCCATTCAACTGGTGCAGACCACTGACCGGGAAGCGGTAAGTGTCATGTTGAAAATGAACGGTTTTCTGGATGTGCTGATCCCGCGGGGTGGGGCCGGTTTAATCGACATGGTGGTCAGGGAAGCCTCGGTACCGGTAATTGAAACCGGTGTGGGCAACTGCCATGTCTATGTTGATGAAGGAGCGGACCTGGAGATGGCGGAAAAAATCATCATCAACGCCAAAACCCAGCGCCCGGGAGTGTGCAATGCCATGGAAACCCTGTTGGTCCATGCCGGTGAAGCACCCGCTCTGTTGCCCGGCCTGGCTGCCCGGCTTAAGGACCTGGGGGTGGAATTGCG
>DDKM01000001.1:0-2784 GCA_002339345.1 Firmicutes bacterium UBA2598
CTCCTCCACCTTCCCGCTCTGCAGGCGTGACAGGTCCAGGAGGTTCCGCACCAGGCGCTCCAGCCGCATCGTTTCTTCCCGGATGGATAGATGATAGCTCTTCCTTTTTTCCGGGTCAGTAACAACTCCCTCCATCAGTGCATCATTATAACCCCTGATGACGGTAAGGGGAGTACGCAACTCGTGGGAGGCGTCGGCTAAAAATTCCCGCCGCATTTGTTCCAACCGCTCCGCCTGGCTGATATCCAGCAGTACCGCCACCGCACCTAACACCTCTTTCTGGGTACTGAGGATCGGGGAGACAGACACCGCAATTTTTTGCGTCCCCAGGGTAAAGGAACCGGCACAGGCGATCCCCTTTTCCAATGTATTCTGAAACAGATCCGCCAGTTCCTGCACCGGTGAAACCTCCCGCCAATCCTGGCCGGCTGCTTGCCCTTCGGTAAGGCCCAGGAGAGCTTCCGCTGCAGGATTAAGGCGCATCAGCTTGCTTTCCCGATCCAGAGCCACCACTCCCTCGGACATGCTGGAAAGCATGGAATCCAGCTTGCCCTTTTCCTCATGCAGGGCTTCCATACTGTGTTCCAAACCGTCCGCCAGATCGTTGAATGCCCGGGCCAGTTCTCCCACCTCGTCGTCACCCCCACTCCGAATCCTGGTGCGGTAATCACCTCCGGCCATGGCCAGCGCGGCCTGCCTCATCTCCCGCAATGGCCGGGAGATGGCCCGGGAGAGGTACACCCCCAGTAACGTCGAAATAACTCCGGCCAGCAAGGCAGCCCAGCCAAGATAGTGGAACAGCCGGGTCACGGTAGCAGTCACTCCGGTGAGCGGCGCGTTGAGAAAGATGGCCCCCAGCACCTCTCCGGTGCCCGGCTCCCCGGTAGTAGTAACCGGTACGGCCACAGTCAGCACAGTTTCGTTGAAGCGGGGGTTTTTCCCCATCCAGCGGACAATGTTTCCTGACAGCACCTGCCTGGTCTCTTCCGGGTCCAGGCGCAATCCCCGGAAAGAGTACATGCGCCCCTGGGCAAACCCCGTTTCCTGTGAAGCCAATATAATCAGTCCCGTCTTGTCCACCACCCAGACCCTCGCTCCCGAGAACCTGTCCAGCACGGCCAGCAGCGAGGAAAAGCTGCGCCGGTCGGTCATTCCCATCAGGTAACTGGCGGTCACCTGGTTGAGCTGGATCCCTTCCCCCACCAGTTGTTCGTATTTGGCGTTAATGGTATAAGTGGTCAGCAGCCGGTAAAAAGCGCCTCCCAAGGTAACCACGGTAATGAGGATGATTACCAGATAAGTGAACATTAGCTTGTGGAAAAGCCCCGGCTTCATGAATGCACCTCGAACTTGTACCCGACTCCCCAGACCGTCTTGATCTCCCAGGGACATGTCCCAGTCACCTCCAGTTTCCGGCGGAGGCGCTTGATGTGGGTATCGACGGTACGGGTATCGCCAAAGTATTCATAGCCCCACACCTGCTCCAGGAGCTGGTCCCGGGTGAATACCCGCCCGGGGTTGCTAGCCAGGGTGACCAGCAACTGCATCTCCTTTGGCGTACAGGTGATTGGTTGGCCGTCCACCTTAACCTCACAATGAGCCGGGTTAATCTCAAGGCGCGGGAGCTGGAGCACCGCACCCGGGTGTTCCGACCACTCCGCCGCGCGCCGCAGCACCGCCTTGATCCTGGCCAGCAACTCCCGCGGATTAAAGGGTTTGGTCACATAGTCGTCCGCCCCCATCTCCAGGCCCAGGATCTTGTCCACGTCTTCATCTTTGGCGGTGAGCATAATGACCGGTACCCGGCTGTTTTTCCTGATCCTCTGACAAACCTCAAATCCGTCTAACCCCGGCATCATAATATCCAGTACCACCAGGTCCGGATGTTCCCGCTTAAATAATTCCAGTGCGTCGTTGCCGTCCCGGGCACCCAATACCCGGTAGCCCTCTTTGAGCAGGTAAACCTGCAGCAGGTCCAGGACTTGTTCATCGTCATCCACCACCAGGATGGTATGTGCCATGGGACTCGCCACCTCCGCAAAATACAATAAAATTTCAAGATTATATTAACATGAATAAAAAAAACTGATCATTATTACTTCTATTATTGACACCAGACACCAATTTGCACATGAAATACCCCTAATAATTTGGAAAAGGCGGGGCAAGGCCCGCCTCATGTTATCCTTTGACTAGTTCGCCTGACTTGCTAGTCCCCAAATTACTGATTGGTAGAGGGTGTTTTACTCCATTCGCCCCGGAAACCGCCCGGGAAACCGCCCCTTTTACCACCCTTCATGCCGTGGCCAAAGTGTGGGGCGAAGCCTTTTTCCTTTTTCAACTTGCTCATTTCATCCATCCGAGCGGTCCAGGCATCTGCATCCTCCTGGCTGATGGCACCGAACTTGGCATACATCTGGATCATTTGCTTGCGCAGGCTGACCATCTGGTCGTGGAGAGCGTTCAGTTCCTTCATCTCGTTCTCGTCCAGCTGGCTTTGATCGAAGTTAATAAAGGGGCGTTTTGCCACAGGTGCGGTGGTAGGGGATTCTTCAGCAAATGCCAGGGGCAAGGCCAGAGCCAACATCAGCACCACCACCAATCCGGCAATTACCTTTTTCTGCACGATGGCCATTCCTCCTCCAATAGTTTCTTTTAAAAAGTTGTCGCTTTGGTATACGGCTAAATCATGGTCCATTCACCTCCTCAGCCTTGTCTGTTCCTAGTATATCCGGCGAGTTTGACAAAAGCCTGAAGAGAAATGAAACAATTTGTGAACCTTTT
>DDKM01000001.1:3183-12685 GCA_002339345.1 Firmicutes bacterium UBA2598
AGGGGGTATGGTGAACCATGGAAGGCATCCACCGCCGTCTTAACGACCGGACTGGGCCCGGGGAGGGGTCATGCGGTAGCCAACGGTAGGTACAGTTACAATGTATTCATGGTCCTCGCCCGCCTGTTTAAGTTTCTGACGAACCCGGCCAATGCAAACCCGAAGATAGTGGGTGTCATCCCTGTACTCGTTGCCCCAAACACTGGTCAGCAGGAATTCATGGGTCAACACCTTTCCCGGGTGGGCGGCCAGGATACCCAACAGCCGGAATTCGGTGGGAGTCAAACGGACTTCCTGGCCCCCCACCTCTACCCGGTGCTGGATGGAATCGATGCGCAATGTCCCGCAAGTGATGACCGGGTTTACGGCAAAGGTATCCCGGTTGACCGCCCCCCGGCGCAGCACCGCCCGCACCCTGGCCAGCAGTTCCTGTACATCGAAGGGTTTGGCGATATAATCATCCGCCCCGGCATCCAACCCGGCCACCGCATCATGGGGATCGCCCTTGGCGGTAACCATCATGATGGGGACATCGGACATCTCCCGGATTTGACCGCACACCTCGAAGCCGCTGATATCCGGCAGCATCACATCCAGCAGCACCAGGTCCGGATTATGCCTGGCAAACTCTTCTAACCCCTGTGCTCCGGTTTCCGCAGTGATGACTTCAAAATCACTGGCCTGCAGATTGGCCTTAATAAACCGCAGAATTTTCGGCTCGTCATCCACCACCAGCACCCTTTTTCCCTTTGCCAACGCCACAACCTCCCCTATGACACCAGCATCAACAGGTACAGCCCCAACAGTACCAGAATCGCCCCACTGGCCTGGGGAATATACCGGGCAAAGGGTTGAACCGCCCCCAGGTTTTTCAGCAGGCCAGTGAAGGTGCCCACCAGCACCAGCGGCATGCCGTGCCCGAAGCCATATGTAAACAACAAGGTTCCCCCGTAGACCAGATCACCCTGCCCAGCCACATAGGTCATGATCACCGCCAGTACCGGGGTAGCACAGGGGGAAGCCACCAAACCGAAAAATAAACCCACCAGAAAGGCGCCTGCCGGCCCACCAGCCCGCACGGGCAGGGATTTTAAGCCGGGCAGGCGGAAGGTGAAAACTCCCAGAAGGTTTAGCCCCATGATGATGGCTACCGCCGCCATCAGGTAGTACCAGCCCTTGCCGATCTGGCCAAAGACCTTACCCAGGGCAGCCGCCGTAATCCCCAGAATGCCGAAGGTAACCGCCAGCCCCGTGACCAGGCACAGGGACAGGAAAAACCCGCGGGTCCTGCTGGGCGCACCGTACCCGCCAATGTAACCTACCATCACCGGTACCATGGATAATACACAGGGGCTAAGACTGGTGACCAAGCCGCCCAGGAGGATTACCAGGTAGGTAATGGGTGTCTGGCCAGCGATATGGCGGGGTACAGTTTCCGCCAGAAAGGTCTCCCACACCAATACACCACCTGCCGTTCCTAATTAGCCATGATGGAGCGGATTCCCTCTTCAAGGGTGGTCTTGGACTGGATACCAACGAGTTGATGGATCAGTTCCCCCTTGCTGTTCAGAAAGAAAAAGGCAGGGATGGACCGCACCCCGAACTGATAAGCCATTTCCTGGGCCTGCAAATCCTTCAGATCCGCAATTATAAACACCACATCGTTCTTGTATTTGTCACGAAGAGCCTGTACCACAGGCTCCATAGCGCGGCAAGCCGCTCACCCAGCGCCATAAAACTCCAGGAACACCGGTTGCCCCTGGGCCAGGGCAGCCCGGTAGGCATCCGCCGGATTGGGCGTGGTTTTAAGCCCTTTACTGGCCCAAGGCGTTAGCGGCCACAGGACGATCAGCACGATCAGGACAGAAACCACTGCCAGGATTATCCGCCGCCTCGGCTTGGAGGTCACTTCCACTTGCTCCTTTTGTATAACGATCCCTCCATTCTTCAATAATACTATAGCAATTATTCTGCAATACTAGCGAATATCCTCCCGCAGTTGTTGAATTTGTTCCCGGACCCGTTCCGGGGCGGGGCCTCCCACGAGAGACCGGCGGGCCACACTCTGGCGGATATCCACAGCCTGGTAAATATCTTCTGCAAAAACCGGTGAAAAGAGGTGGAATTCGTCCAGGGATAATTGGTGAATAGCCTTTTGCTGCTGCACACAATACAGCACCAGGCGTCCCACAATCCCGTGGGCTTCTCGGAAGGGAACACCCTTCTTGGCCAGGTAATCCGCCACCTCGGTGGCATTGGTGAACCCGCTGGCCGCTCCTTTTGCCATCTGGTCTTCGTTCACCTTCATGGTGCTGAGCATGGGGGCAAAGACCATCAGGCATTTCTTGACGGTATCCACCGCATCGAACAGCGCTTCCTTATCCTCCTGCATGTCCTTGTTGTATGCCAGGGGAAGGGATTTCATCACCGTCAGCAAGGCCATCAGATCACCAAAGACCCGACCGGTTTTGCCCCTTACCAGCTCAGCCACATCGGGGTTTTTTTTCTGGGGCATGATGGAACTGCCGGTGCTGAAGGAATCATCCAGCTCGATAAACCGGAACTCGTCACTGGACCACAGGATCACTTCCTCCGCCAAGCGGGACAGGTGCATCATGATGATGGACGCCGCGGCGGCAAATTCGATGGCAAAATCCCTGTCACTTACGGCATCTAAGCTATTGCGAGAAATCCGGCTAAAACCCAGTTCCCGCGCCACACCTTCCCGGTCCAGGGGAAAGGTGGTACCGGCCAGGGCGCCGGAACCCAGGGGCATCACATCGGTGCGCCGGTAGCAGTCGGCCAGCCTGTCCAGGTCCCGGGCAAACATTTCCCCGTAGGCCATCAGGTGGTGGGCCAGGGTAACGGGCTGGGCCTTTTGCAGGTGGGTGTAGCCCGGCATCACGGTGTTTAGGTGTTTCTCCGCCAGATCCGTTAGGGTGGTAATCAGTTCCTTTAAAAGGGTTCGCACTACCATGATTTCATCCTTCAGGTACATCCGTACGTCCAGGGCCACCTGGTCATTGCGGCTCCTGGCGGTGTGCAGCTTTTTGCCCACCTCGCCGATGCGGGCGATGAGCATGGTTTCCACATTCATATGGATGTCCTCTGCCGCCACATCAAACTGCACCCGGCCCGCTTCAATATCCGCCAGGATTTCCGCCAGCCCCTGCACAATCTGTTCCGCTTCCGCCGGAGTGATAATCCCCTGCCTGCCCAGCATCCGGGCATGGGCCTGGCTGCCCCGGATGTCCTGCCGGTACAGGCGCCGGTCAAAACCGATGGAAGAATGAAAATCCTCCACCAGATGATGGGTTTCTTTGGCAAACCGACCGCCCCAAAGTTTCAATGCCATAACCTCCATGGCTTTGCCAGCCAATAGTTTTCCCCGTTTAGTTTATCACAGGGCCGTGGCCAGCCACAACAGTGATTGTCTATTCCGGCGGGGCCGTTCATATAGTTATGGCAGGGATATCAAAACAGAAAGGAGGCTTTTTGTTTACCGGCCACATTTTCAGTTGCTGCCAAATGGAAGGGAGGTTATATGGAGTGGGATTCCACTGGCGCTGGCAAGCTGTGCTGATCCTGGTGTTAATGGCTTTTCTGGTGGCGGTGTTCATCCGGCCCGCACCCTACGGTGTAGTTGAACCAATCTATTTCGGCCTGTTTCCCGCCCCGTGGTTCTACGTGCTGTTAAGCCACCTGGCCTTTGCCGGCCTCTTGGGACTTCTGGCCTTCAAGTTCGATCTCTATGACTGGGTTACCGATGAGGTGCTGCGGAAGGAGGATGAACAACCATGAACCCGCTCACATTATGGGTTGTTCTCTGCATTTTTGCAGCAGTGTTTCTGTACGAGGGCTACCGGGGCTACCGCCAAACTTTTCCCTCTCCGGAGGATTACTTTCTTGGCGGCCGGTCCCTGGGGGTGGTGGCCGGGTTCTTCACGGTCATGGCCACCCTGTTTAGCTCCTTTACCTACCTGGGCCTACCCGCCGCCCACTACACTCAAGGTGTGGCCTACTACGCCCTGGCCGGCAACCAGGTGCTGATGGGTCTTATCTTTTATATTGTGGGAACCCGGCTGTGGATCCTCGGCCGGCGCGGCGGTTTCCTAAACATTACCGACCTCCTGGCGGCCAGGTATGAAAGCCACTGGGTATCCCTGGTGATGGCGGTGGTGGCGGTGATGGCCATTGTACCTTACTTGGGCGCCCAAATCCGCGGTGGAGGAGTGGCCTTGAGCGGCCTGTCCGGTGGTGCCATTCCCTTCTGGGCTGGTGTGGCTTACATTGCCCTCATCGCCATGATCTATACCATGGTGGGGGGGTTTAAGTCGGTGGTGCGTACCGACGTCATCCAGGGTAGCCTGATGTACATCGGGATCTGGCTGGCCGCCATCGTCATCACCCAGAAGGTAGGCGGCGGTTTTGCCGGGGTCATCCACAAGGTGCAGGAGACCTCCCCCGCCCATTTGTCCCTGCCGGGGGGCCTCAATGCCTGGACATATCCCCTGGCCTTTTCCATTATCACCATGTTTGCCCTGGGTAATTTCACCTTTCCCCAGATGAACCAGCGGGTTATGGCCGCCCGGTCCATGCAGACCATCAAGTGGACGGGTACCGCCATCGCCATCGGGGGCATGGTGTTGTCGGTGCCCATCGTGTTCATCGGGCTGGCAGGCTTTCTGCATTACGGGGCTGGGGGTGTCAAACCGGCGGACATGGTCTTTCCCCTGTTAACCGGCCAGTTTTTGCCGTGGCCCCTGGCCATGCTGGTACTGGTGGGAATTGTGGCGGCCATTTTATCTACCGCCGACTCCATCCTATTAAGCATCACCTCCATCATCGTCAAGGATATCTGGGTGCGCTATTTCAACCCCCATGTGGACGATGCCCGCATTACCGCCGTCAGCCGCCTGATGGTGGCGGTGGTGCTGATTTCCTCCATCCTGGTGGTCATTTACGGGCCGCCCAGCATCTTGGCCCTTTTGATCAATGTGGCGTGGCCCACCATGTTCCAGACCTTCCCGGCCCTGATTGGCGGGCTTTTCTGGCAGCGGGCCACCAAGTACGGGGCCATTGCCTCCATTGTGGTGGGCGAGGCGGTGCTGTTCAGCCTGACCATGAAGTGGTGGGTTATCCCGGTCAAGGGCATCACCCCGGCCATCTGGGGCGGGCTGTTCGGCCTGGCTGTGTTCATCCTGGTCAGCCTGTGCACCAAACCGGTTTCGGCCAAAACCCTGCTCACCTTTTTCGGTTACCTGGACCACACCAAAAAGCGGGCGGCATAGGTGGTTTCATCACTTTGCCGGCAAAGGGCTTCGGGTATAAAAACCCGAAGCCCTTTAGCATGCTTCCGGTCACCGCAGATGGCGGGGATAAAAAAGAGAATGGCTGTGCATTGACACTACCCAGCCCAGGACTTATAATGGCGGTAAGAACTGCATATTGGCTGAAACCAACAAAACAAACAATGGCAGACAGTAGCTGCTCAAAGCGAAATGGTATTCAGCCGGGTTTGCAACGAGACCACGGAGGTTCTCCAATTCCCACCGGAGTGGGAGAGATACCTGTGTGGTTTTTTATTTTCTCTTTGATTAATGGGCCATGAAGGTCTGCCCTTGCCGGAGCAAGGGACCTGGCATGGCCCTATAACTTATGGGGTTTAAACTTTTACATGAGTTAAGACTTTGGCTTTAACTAGAAGTGGAGGTGGCCCAATGCCCAGGAAATGCATTTTAATTGTCTGACTGCCCCTTTATATCATTAAGCCTTCTTACATGGTTGTGTTTTCCGGTAAAAATCAAAGGAGTAGATGGTTTTAGTAAAACTAATTTGACAAAGGAGGAAGACTCCATAATGAGGATCAAAAGGTCTACCGCTCTGATTTTTGTATTAGCCCTCATGGCCATTGCCCTTGTTGCCGTGGGATGTGGTGGTAAGAAAACCGCTGAAGCACCAACACCTGCTCCGGCTCCGGCACCTGCCCCCGCACCTGCTCCGGCACCGGCTCCTACTCCTGAGCCGACCCCAGCACCGGCACCCGAACCGGCAGCTCCGGCAGTTCCGGCCCCAACAACTAAGGCTTCGACCACTCCGGCAACAACGGCACCTACACCAACTACGCCGGCAACAAAGGCTCCGGCACCGAGCGTAGCGAAGGGCGGGAAACAGCAGGTAGATTTGATCAGGCTGGCCGGGGGAGATTGGGGTTACCCGAGTCCATATGCCCATTATGCCAGAGGGCCGGGAATTTATAAGATGAGCCTGATTTTTGACGGCCTTCTGGAGCGGGATGAAAAGGGGCTCATCCCCTGGCTGGCTGAAAAATATGAAATTAAAGAAGGTGGTAAACAGTACCTGTTTACCATTCGAGATGGCGTTAGATGGCAAGATGGGAAGCCTTTAACTGCCGAGGATGTTAAATTCACTTTTGAATACGCAAGTAAACATCCCATGGTATTCTCATATATCGGCAGCAAGGATATTGAAAATGTGGCGGTGGTGGGAGAACGCCAGGTTTTGATTACCGTGGCGCAGCCGAATGCAGCTATGCTTTATAACCTAGGCTTGACCCGCATTATTCCCAAACACATCTGGGAAAAGATTGATAACCCGAAGGAGTTTACAAAGCCGGAAGCGGTCATCGGGACCGGCCCCTACCGCCTGACGGGCTACAACAAGGAACATGGCACCTACCGCTTTGAGGCTTTTGAGGATTTCTGGGGGCCCAAGCAGAGAGTAAAGGTTATTATGTTTGTGCCGGTCAGTGAAGAAATTTTGGCCTTGCAAAAAGGGGAAATTGATCTGGCAGGTATTACTCCCGATGTATTGCCCCGTTTTCAAAATGACCCCCATTACAAAATAGTGAAAAGCCCGGGCTTCTGGGGATATCGTTTGCTATTTAACATGGGCGATCACCCGGTTTTGCGGCATCAAGAACTTAGGCAGGCCATCGCTTACGCTATTAATGCCAAAGAATTGATCGAAAAAGTGGCCCGTGGCGCTGCCGTTCCTGGCAGTGCGGGAATCTTGCCTCCCGACCATGTAATGTATAATCCCCATGTCAAGCAATATGACCTTGATTTAAAGAAAGCGGAAGAGTTGCTGGTGAAGTTGGGTTACGACAGGCTGGACCAGAACGGTATTCGCCAAAACCAAAACGGTGAGAAGCTTTCCTTCAACCTGCTTGTCGGTGAGGAGGTCAGGCTGGCGGAAGTATTAAAGGAGCAGTTGGCCAAAGCAGGTATCGAGATCAAGGTCCAAAGTGTGGACTTAAAAACCCGGGATGCCCGTGTTCGAAACAATGAATACCAGATGGCTGTTACAGGGCACGGGGGTTGGGGCAACGACCCGGATTATTTGCGCGAAAGGTTTGCCGGTCGTGCCAGGGGAGGAAGCGCACCTTACGCTACTGGCTTGCGGGGCTATCACAACGAGGAATTAAACAATTTATTAGAAAAACAGTCCATGGAAATGGATGTTCAAAAGCGCAAGCAGTTAATTCTTAAAATCCAGGAAGTCCTGGCTGAAGATGTCCCGGAAATACCCCTTTACTACACTACCGGTTACAACGTGTACAGGCCGGCCAAATATGACGGCTGGATGTTCATGTTTGACCACCATTCTTTAACTCATAGTAAGCTGTCTTACCTGGAAAGGGGTTCATTTTAATTGAGAGGCAAGAGGGTCACCAGGCTAATGGAATATCTTTTTACCATTTGGGTCATAGTGACCCTCAACTTTTTACTTCCCCGGGCGATGCCTGGTGATCCCTTTTTATACATGTCTGCAGACGAAGGCCAGGAGGTGGCAAGGTTTTCGGAGGAACAGAGGCAGTATTATCTTGCCTACTACGGGCTGGACCGGCCTGTTGCCGGGCAGTACCTGTCTTACATGTCTGATTTGTTGCGGGGAAATTTAGGGTACAGTTTGTACTATAATGAACCGGTGAGCACTATCATCCTGCGCCGGTTACCGTGGACAACTTTTCTGGTAATTGCGGCAGTGCTTTTGAGTACTGTCTTTGGCACTATTCTGGGCAGCATATCCGCCTGGTACCGGGAGAAGTTGCTGGACAAACTTCTGTTTTTTCACTTAATTCTCCTGTCAGAGGTTCCGGCCTTTCTCCTGGGTCTCCTTTTACTTTTCACCTTGGCCGCGGGGTTGGGATTATTCCCCTTGTCGGGGGCCATCACCCATTTTGCCAGTTATAGTAGTTGGTGGGAAAAGTTGCTGGATATCTTGCATCATGCTTTCCTGCCCGTAATGGCCTTGACCATTGCCCGGCTGGGCGGTATGTATTTGCTTGCCAGAAACAGTATGACGACTGTGCTGGAAAAGGATTACCTGCGTACTGCCTGGGCCAAAGGACTTCCCAAAAAACGCATCATTTTTCGCCATGCCTTGAGGAATGCCATGCTTCCCATAGTCACCCGGGTGTTTTTAAGCCTTGGGTCCCTTGTGGGTGGCGCCATTCTGGTGGAAAATGTTTTTGCCTACCCGGGACTGGGGCATTTAATGAGGAGAGCAGTTTTGGTTCACGATTACCCGCTTGTGCAGGGGATTTTCCTGGTGGTAACCATTTTTGTATTGTTGGCTAATTTTCTCGCCGATTTAGTATACAAAAAGCTTGACCCGCGGATTGGTGACTATAGCGGGATACATGGGGGATAACCTTGGGGAGAGTGTCGGAGTTGTTGGTGAAAATAGGCGAGTGGGTAAAAGAATTTTCCCTGCCGGGAAAAGCCGGTCTGGTGGTGATTTTGGTTGTCCTGCTGGTAGCCGTCCTGGCTCCTTACATTGCCGTTCATCCCCATCATACCTCATCGGGACCACCGCTCTCGCCGCCGGGAGGAAAGCACCCTTTGGGTACCGACGAGCTTGGTATTGACCTTTGGGCCCAGATCTGCTACGGGGCCAGGGTCAGCTTGCTGGTGGGTTTAGGCACGGCCTTATTGGCAGGTCTGGGTGGCGGCCTGATTGGCATTGTTTCGGGGTACCTGGGCGGGTGGCCCGATAAGGTTTTAATGAGGTTAATTGATATTATGATTGTACTACCGGACCTGCCGGTGATGATTGTGCTGGCAGCTTTTTTCGGTCCCAGTCTTCTAAATATCATTTTTGTGCTGGCCCTGTTTTCCTGGGTTTTCCCAGCAAGAATCGTGCGTTCCCAGATACTGATGTTGAAGGAACGGAGCTATATTAAATCGGCGGAGACCTATGGTGCCGGCGTCTGGTATCTAATGTGGAAGCACCTTCTCCCGGAAGTTTTCCCTTTGGTGGCAGTAAATATGATCAGGCTTTCCGGGAGGGCAATTGTTGCCGAAGCCGGGCTTTCCTTTCTGGGATTGGGGGACCCTACTTCCAAAAGCTGGGGTTTAATCATTCACCATGCTACCAATTTTAAGGGGATATACTATACGGACTTCTGGAAATGGTGGCTCTTGTACCCATGGCTGGCCTTGATGATAATGGTAATTTCCCTGGCCTTTATCAGCCG
>DDKM01000097.1 GCA_002339345.1 Firmicutes bacterium UBA2598
TCGAACGGGTGAAAAACTTACGCCATATTTTAAGTAAGTATGCGTAAGTTTTAGAAACCAGGGGATGAAGTGTCCAGTGGAACTGGATGTAACAGGAACCCCCCCCTGATGGCTTTTTGTGTTATCATAAATAATGGGGTAAGGCAAAAAGTCCTGTCAACCGGGAGAAGTGGGAGGGTACCCTTTATGAAACTACCAGGGCCATTGGTCCTTTTAATGCTGTTAGCGCTGGCCATCGCGGGGTGTTCCTTTGGCGGCGGCGCCCCTCCAATCCAAAAGACCGTTGGCGTGCTCCTTTCCGGCGACGCGAGATTGGCCAAGCTGACCGGGCTGAAACAGGGACTGGAGGATCTAGGATATTTTGAAAATAAAAACATCAGGTATATAATCAAAAGCGCTGGGGATGACCAGACCCTCATCCGTCCCCTGGCGGAAGAACTGGCCCGGGAGCGACCCGACGTGCTGGTCGCCACCGGGCATGTTGAAGCTCAGGCGCTGAAACAGGTTACGGCTGCCGATAAAATGCCGGTGGTATTTGCCGGGGTGGCCTCATCGGTGGAACAGGGCCTGGTGGAAAGCCTGCAGCGGCCCGGGAGCAATTTGACCGGGGTGGATAATTACCACGCCGAGCTGTCCGGGAAGCGGCTAGAATTATTACAAAAGCTGCTGCCCGGCGTCCGCCGGGTGCTGGTGATCTACGACCCCAGTGTTCCTCCCGCCTTTCCCGGACTCCGGATGGTGGAAAGCGCCGCCCTGCACCTCGGGATCCGGCTGGACAGGGTGCCAGTAACCTCCAGGGAGGAACTGCAACGGCTAACCAGCAGGCTGGATAGCTATGCTGCCGATGCCGTCCTCCTGATGCCCAGCTTCCGGTTGGAGGCCCTGGTCGGTGAAATTGTGGCGGTGACCAAAAGCCGTGGAGTTCCCGTGATGGGGGTTAATGAACATGAAACGGAATTGGGTTGCCTGGCTGCCTATGGAGTATCCTTTACCAATCAGGGGCGGCAGGCCGCCCGGCTGGTGGACAAAATCCTGAATGGGCAAAAACCTGAGCATATACCCGTGGAGACACCAGAGAACATAGCGCTGGTGGTAAACCTGGACGCAGCCCGGGAACTGGGGCTGTCCCTATCCCCGGTGGGCCTTAGTTTTGCCCGTGTGATCACGGACGGGCAGACCGGAAAAGGAGGGGCTGCCGGTGAGTGACAGGATTGCCTGGTGGCAGCGGATCAGGTTTCAACTGCTGGGCTTTGGTGTGATGATGTCCATCATTCCCCTGCTGGCACTGGGTTGGGCCAACATCAACGCAGCCCGCACCAACCTGGAGGTCTCCATCCAGAGGCAAAACACCGCTGCCGCCCGCTGGGTGGCCGGCGAAATCTACCTTAGTGTCAAGAACATCTGGGACAAGTTGGAGGCGGTGACCGGAGGGTATGGCGGAAGCCTCCTTACTATGGATAACCATGAACGGGAACGGATCCTTTACTCCCTTTTGAAAACCACACCCCTGGTGGAGGAAATGGCGGTGGTGGATGCTGCAGGCGTGGAATGGACGCGGGTTTCCCGGCGTAGGGTGGTTGTTTCCACCAGAGCCGTACTGTCTTCGGCCGGCCCGGAAATGGTGAATATCCTCGCCGGAAGGCGCGGGGTGGGGCGAGTTTTCCTGGAAGGGGACGGGCGACCCATGGCCAACCTGGTAGTTCCCCTTTTTGACGGTACCGGTGTGCGGGTTGTGGGCGGCCTGGTGGCTCAGATTAACCTGCGGGGTATTGTGGACAACACCGTTTCCGGGGCCAAGGATAAGAGCGGGTACCTGTTTGTGGTGGACGACCAGGGGCGGCTCTTGAGCCATGAGGACTTCAGCCAGGTCCTGCAAAACCGGGATGTGACCGGCAGCGCCGCCGTTGGGAAACTGCTGGCCGGGGTCAATCCCGCCGATTTGCCCACACCTCACAGCTATCAGTCTTATACGGGCCGGGAAGTGTTGGGAGTGTTCTCCCCCATAGAGGACCTGGGATGGGGAGTGGTAATCGAACAGCCTGCGGCGGAAGCCTTCGCACCGGTTAGGGGCTTGTTATGGAAATTTGGCCTGGCCACCGCTCTGGTGATGGCTGCCGTGACTTCCATCAGCATCTTTTTCGGGATTAAATTTACCGGGCCCATCCAGGAACTGCAGCAGGGCACCCAGCGGATTATAACCGGCCATCTGGATCACGCCCTCCAGGTTAAGGCCATGGGCGAAATAGGCAGCTTAGTGGCGGCGTTTAACCAGATGACCCGGGAATTGAAGATCAAGTCGGACAGCCTGCTGGCGGAAAAATCCCGGTTGGACACGGTAGTCAGCGGTATCGGCGCTGGCCTGGCCTTGGTTGGCAAGGAAGGTAGGATAAACTGGGTCAATACTACCCTGGCGGGTTGGTTCGGCGGCGGGGAGAATGTGGTGGGCAAGTTTTGCCCCCAGCCCTGGGCAGAAAGCGAAACCGCCTGTGGGACATGCCCGGTGTTGTGTGGTGACTCAGGGCCGGAGAGCCGCGAGGTGGTACACTTCATCAAGCTGGGAGAAAAGAACAAATACTTCCGGCACCGGGTTTTTCCCCTCCATCCCGGCAGCGAGGCGGGAGCCGGGTACCTGGTGGTGATTGAGGATATCACCGAGCGGCGGGAAATGGAGGCGGCCATTTGCCAAGCGGACAAGCTGGCTGCGGTAGGTTTGCTGGCGGCAGGGGTGGCCCATGAAATCAATAACCCCATGAACACAGTGGCGGCCTATACCGAAGACCTGCTGGAACGACTGAATGCCGAACCGGCAGCAGCCAGGGCCGATGAGGCCGAAATCACCCAGTACCTGGATATAATCCGCCAGCAGGTAAACCGCTGTACCAAAATCACCAGGAACCTGGTAAGTTTTGCCCGGCAGAGCAAGGGTGAGCAGCAGCTGGTGGAAATCAACGAACTGCTGCGGGAAACCGCTGCCCTGATCCACTTCCAGGCCAAAAGCAAGCAGTTAAACATTACCCAGCGGTTGGAACCGGGATCCCTTTGGGTCATGGCTGACCGGGGCGAACTACAGCAGGTATTTCTTAACCTGTTGCAGAACGCTGTGGATGCCACCGGGGCCGGGGGGGAAATTCGGATCAATACCTGCCTTGGTGAGCAGGGAATTGACGTGGCGGTGGCCGATACCGGCTGCGGTATCCCGGAGGAACACCAGAACCTGATCTTCGATCCCTTCTTTACCACCAAGCCGGTGGGGAAAGGAACGGGGCTGGGCTTGTCCGTCTGCTACGGCATCCTGGCCAAACTGGGTGGCCGGATCAGGGTGCAAAGCCGGGAAGGAGAGGGTACGGTTTTCACCGTAACCTTACCCCCGGCCAAAAAGGATACAAAGGAGGTGCCAACCCATGAACATCCTTCCCAGCTTGTTGATCGTGGATGATGAAGCCGAGTTTCGGGATCTGCTGGTACGGCGGTTCCAGCGCAAGGGTCACCAGGTGGTGGGAACCGCCAGCGCTGAAGGGGCGCTGGCAGTTTTGGACGAGCGGTGTTTCGATGTGGGCATCTTCGATATCAAAATGCCTGGCGTGGATGGCCTGCAGCTTTTGGAACTCGCCAGGAAGGCGCAGCCCGATATGGAGGTGCTGATGCTTACCGGCTATGGCACTATCCAGACCGCCATTCAGGCTATGAAGCTGGGCGCCTACGACTACCTTACCAAGCCGTGCAACCTGGAGGAGCTGGAGATCCTGGTGGCCAAGGCAGCGGAGAAAAAACAGCTGGTTGAGACCAAAACCGTGCTGCACGAGGCCTTCCGGCGGAACGCAACCCAGAGCCGGATCGTGGGTGAAAGTCCGAAAATGGGCTGTGTGCTGGAGATCGCCCGCAAGGTGGCCCCTTCCGGCTCCCCTGTCTTAATCGAAGGAGAAAGCGGCACGGGCAAGGAGTTAATTGCCCGGGCGTTGCACGATTGGAGTCCCCGTGTGCAGCAGCCCTTTGTGGCGGTTAATGCCGGGGCGTTGCCTGGGCACCTGCTGGAGAGTGAACTGTTCGGCCACGAGAAGGGAGCCTTTACCGGGGCGGTGGCCCAGAAAAAGGGACTGGTGGAGATGGCCCACCGGGGGACGCTGTTTTTGGATGAAATCGGTGAGATGGACCCCGGATTGCAGGTTAAACTGCTCCGCTTCCTGGAGACCGGCGAATTCCGGCGAGTGGGGGATAACCGGCTAAGGCAGGTGGAGGTTCGTATTGTGGCGGCCACCAACCGGAAGCTGGAGGCGGAAGTGAAGGAAGGGAGGTTCCGGGAGGACCTCTATTACCGCCTGAACGTGATCAGGATTTTGGTACCTCCCCTACGGGAGCGCAAGGAAGACATCCCTCTCTTGGCCCAGTACTTTTTGGCCGGTTCTGCGGCGGGCCGGGGCAAAAGGCTCTCGCCCGATGCCATGGGCGCCCTGGAGGCTTACGACTTTCCCGGTAATGTGCGGGAACTGGCCAACCTGGTGGAACGGGGCTGCCTGCTGGCCAGCGGGGACTTAATCACCGCAGCCGATCTCTTTGGCTCCAGCCCGGGTAAAAACACCCCCGCCGACACCCTAAAGGATGTGGAAAGGGAACACATCCTGCGGGTGCTGGGGGAAGTGGGAGGCAACAAGACCCGGGCCGCCGCCATACTGGGCATCAGTGTGCGCAACCTTTACCGCAAGCTTGAAGAATATGGCTACCAGACCTGAGATTTTGGCATGACAAAATGTCAGATCGGATGACAAAATTTCATAGCCATTCCCTGTGCTAAATGCCGGCAAACCACCTTTTGCTGGCGTTTTTTATTTTTTTACCCCTGGCACGGACCTTGCTCAAAAGGGTTGGCGAAAACAGTCCAGCACTAAAGGGGATAAGGAGGTAATCAGATTGTTGAACAGGTATCCAACCGCCAACAGGAACGAGAGGGGTGAAGAATTGTGAAAGACAATGACCAGGTACATTGGGCCATGGTCATCGACCTGCAGAAATGTGTCGGGTGTGACACCTGCACCGTCTCCTGCAAGGCGGAGAACCGGACCCCACCGGGAGTAACCTACAATGTGGTGACCGAGGTGGAGATGGGCGCATTCCCCCACATTACCCGGGTCAATCAGCCGCGTCCCTGTATGCAGTGTGACAACCCGCCGTGTGCCCAGGTTTGTCCCGTCAAGGCTACCTATAAAATGGAAAACGGCATCGTGGCGGTAGATGCCGACCGGTGCATCGGCTGCCGGTACTGTATGGTCAGCTGCCCGTACGGGGCCCGCTATTTTGATTTCGGCCAGGATTACGGGCAGGAAATGGCAGGCTACAACCATCTAACCACCCCCGAATACGGGGTGAACCGGGGGATCAGGAAGAAAGGAAAGACACCCGCCGGTACCGTGCGCAAGTGCCACTTCTGTCTCCACCGCCTGCAGCGGGGCGAGGAGCCGGCCTGTGTGGAAATCTGTCCCGGTGACGCCAGGTACTTCGGTAACCTTACCGATCCAGCCAGCGTGGTGGCCAGGCTGGCGGCCAGCATCAGGGCCATGGTATTGAAAGAGGAACTGGGGACTCACCCCAGGGTTATCTACCTTAAATAGGGAAAAGAGGTGGGATAATGTCTGTAGCAAAAACCGGCCCAGGTTCTCCCGGGATAACCTTGGGCAGTGATTTCCGGTCAACCTATGCCACCCTGCTGATCCTTATGGCGGCGGGAGCCTACGCCATCGGGGCCAGGGTTCTTGGCGGCCTGAACGTGACCGGCCTTACCAGCATCACCCCCTGGGGGGTCTGGGTGGTCTTTTACATCTTTTTTGTGGGCCTGAGCGCCGGCGCTTTCCTGTTATCCACCCTGATTTATGTTTTCGGGATGCACCGGTTTGAAAAGATTGGGAAGGAGGCATTGCTGGTTTCCCTGATCAGCATGGTGGTTGCCCTGTGCTTCATCCTGCTGGATCTGGGCCGGATGGACCGGTTTATCTACGCCCTCTGGTTTGGCAACGCCACCAGCGTACTGGCCTGGGAGGTGCGCTTTTACATGCTGTACATCCTCCTCCTTGCCGTTGAACTGTTCTATGCCATGCGGCCCGACCTGGTGCGGTTGAGGGGCGAGGCAAGCCTGCGGGGCCGCCTGGCAGCAGCCCTTACCCGCAATAGAGACAATCTTTCCCCGGCGGCTTTGGAGCGGGACCACAGGGTGATGCGGGTACTGGGAGCGCTGGGTATTCCCCTGGCCATCCTCGGTGTCCACGGGGGTACCGGCACGCTGTTTGCGGTGGTCAAAGCTCAACCTTACTGGAACAGCGCCCTGTTCCCCGTTCTGTTTGTAGTTTCCGCCCTGGTATCGGGTACCGCCTTGCTGATGGTGCTGCACATCTTCCGCTGCCGCCGGCAGGGGCGAAAGTTGGACCTGGACCTGTTAAGGGGCATGGGAGCGCTCCTGCTGGGCTTTTTGGCCCTGGACCTGATGTTGGAATTTTATGAATACCTCATCGGCGCCTACCGGCTGGAGGCTGCGGAATGGGCCACCCTGACCAGTATTTTTGCCGGGAGATACGCCTGGTCCTTCTGGCTCATTCAGATAGGCCTGGGCGCGATTATCCCGGTCATCATCCTGGCCCGGGGATCCCGGAATTCGGCCGGTAATTTGTTTCTTGCCGCTCTGCTGGTGTTGGCGGGCATCATGGCAGTCCGTTTCCACATTGTTCTTCCACCCCTGGCGCTGCCCCAGCTGCCCGGCCTGCCCTGGGGTCATTACGGTCCCACCTGGGTGGAATGGGTAAGCAGCCTGGGCTTGATGGCCATGGGGATGCTGCTGTATGTGGCAGGCACCAACTTCCTGCCCGTTGACGGGACTGCTGAGGATGAAAGGAGTGGAAACAATGGCTAAACAAAGGGAACAACAAGACAACAACCGGTTCAACCGCCGGAGTTTTATCAAAGGCAGCGCTGTTGCGGGCGGTGCGGCGGTACTGGCCCCGGTGCTGGGCGGGCCGCAGGTTCCACAGTTGGGAAACCTCTGGCACGATGATCTCCGGGGCGGAGGCCAGGACTGGGGTGATTATGATGCCACCAGTGTCATTTACACCATGTGTGAGCAGTGCAACAGCCACTGCTCCCTGAAAGCGGTAATCAGGGAAAAACCCGCCGGCAGCGAAGGGCCGTACACCTGCCTGGTAGCCAAGCTTGCGGGCAACCCTTACAGTCCTTTAAACATGCAGCCCTTCGGCCAGATCCCTTATAACACACCGCCAGCTAAGGCTGCCCTTCCTTCCGGGGATGTGGCCGCTCAAGGCAGGGGGATGCGGGGCGGGCGCACCTGTCTTAAGGGTCAGGCGGGCATCCAGACGGCCTATGACGCCGCTCGTTTGCGGACTCCCCTTAAAAGAGTTGGACCCCGGGGTTCCGGCCAGTGGCAGAGCATTTCCTGGGAACAGGCCATCGGGGAAATTGTGGAAGGCAGCCTCGACCTGGGCACCCCGGGACTGAAATCGGCTTGGGCCTACGTGGAAGAGGGAAAGGTCATGGCCGACTGGGAAAAGGTGAAGTCCGGGGAGATGAGCCAGGCAGAATTCGACGGGCTATACCGGGATGTTTTGATTGACACCAGACATCCGGACCTTGGTCCCAAGGCCAACCAGATAGTGGGACTGGGCGGGAACCGACGCAACTTTTTCCAGAACCGCTTTTGGCCCAAATCCCTGGGCAGTGTGAACGCCTTCAATCATGGCGGGATCTGCGGCCAGAGCGGAGTGGTGGGTAATGCCCGTTCCTTTACCGCTCCCCGGCCCAAACTGCGGATGTTCGCCGATTTCCCGGGTGCCGAGTTTGTCATCGTCTGGGGTACCGACCCGCTGGTATCCAACCGGGGTCCCACCTGGCTGGCGCCCATGCTGACCAACGCCCTGGCACGGGGAATGAAGCTGGCGGTGGTGGACCCGAGGCTTAGCAAGGTGGCGGAAAAGGCCCACATGTGGGTGCCCATCCAGCCTGGGACTGACGCCGCCCTGGCGTTGGGCATGGCCCGCTGGATCATCGAAAACCACCGGTATGACGAACGCTACCTGAAAAACCCCAACCAGCAAGCGGCGGAGCAGGACGGCGAACCCACCTGGAGTGATGCTACCCACCTGATTAATGTGGATCAAAAGGCAATGCCTAAATTAAGGGCATCTGACCTGGGGTTGGGCAGTGACCAGCAGTTCGTGGTGCTGGAAAGCGGCAATCCGGCACCCCACGATGTGGCCATGGACGGGGACCTGGAAGTGGATACGGTGATCAACGGTATTCGCGTCAAGTCGGTGTTTACCCTGTTCAAGGAGCGGGTTATGGAAAAGACCCTGGAGCAGTATGCAGAGCTTTGCCGCATCGATGGACAGCAGATTATCGACCTGGCCAGGGAGTTTACCTCCCACGGGAAAAAGGCCGCCATTACTTCCTACCGGGGACCGGCCATGCACGGCAACGGGTATTACAATGTCCGGGCCATCAACTGCCTGAACCACCTGATCGGCAACTACGATTGGAAAGGGGGTAGCATGACCGGGGGAGCGGCCTTTAGGCCAGTTAAGGGCATCTATGACCTGGAGGCTGTCCCGGGAGGCCTGAATGCATGGGGTGTTCCCATCACCCGGGAAAAAGCGGTCTATGAAAAGACCTCCCTGTTTACCAGGGACGGTTATCCCGCCAGGCGTCCCTGGTATTCCTTCCCTGGCAACATGATCCAGGAAGTATTGCCCAGTGCTGCTGATGGTTATCCGTATCCCATCAAGGCCCTCTTTGTCCACCGCCACTCCCTTACCCTGTCGGTTCCCGCCGGCTGGCTGCAGGAGGAATTGCTGAAAAATACCCAGGTGGTACCCCTTTTGGTGGTGTTCGATGTGGTGATGAGCGAGACGGCCTCCTGTGCCGACTATGTGCTGCCTGACTTGACCTACCTGGAAAGATGGGGGTTTGAAGACATCTTCCCCAACTTCCACCTGAAGGAAAGCCATTTCATGCAGCCGGTGACCAGGGTATACCCGGAGCCAAGGGCGGTGGAGGATGTGCTCATCGAAATCGGTAAGCGGATGGGTCTTCCAGGCGTGGGTGCCAACGCCTTCCCTGGCGGCAGTTCCTTAAACCGGGCAGAGGACTTTTATCTGAAGCTGGTGGCCAACATTGCCCATGACGGTCAACCGGTTCCCGATGCCGGTGAAGAGGAAATGCGCGTCTTTGTGGAAACCAGGCAGAAGGCCCTGGGTGAAACCTTTGACTTGAAGGCCTGGCAGCAGGCGGTCAAGCCGGAGGAATGGCGGAAAGTGGTCTATGTGTTAAACCGTGGGGGGCGCTTTGAACCCCAGGGGAACGAATACCAGGGCGACTACCTGAAATACCGGCTGGCAGGCCAGGTCAACTTTTACGATGAGGGAGTGGCCAAGGGGAAAAATTCATACTCCGGGGAGTTCTTTGACGGTCTGCCCCGCATTGCCCCGGTTGCCTATTACAACGGCAAGCCCGTGGACAGTGACTACCCGTTGGCCCTGATTGACTGGAAAGCACGCCATCTGGGGACTCACCGCACCATCAGCTCTCCGTGGCTGCGGGAAATTGAGGCGGAAAACCTGCTGTGGATACACCCGGCGGATGCCCAGCCCAGAGGTATAAAGAACGGGGACCGGGTAAAGATCAAGTCCTCTATCTACGAGGTGGAAGGAGTGGCGCTGGTCACCCAGGGGATCAAGCCGGGGGTGGTGGGCAGCTGCTACAACTACGGCCACACTGCTTACGGCGCCCGGCCTCACACCGTGGACGGCAAGCCTGCCGCCGGCATTCCCCATTACGGCCATGTGGAATGGGCCGCCAAAAGCGATAACGCCGGTTATGCCGGTCCGCGGGATGCCGGGTTTGCCGCTAACCACCTGCAGATGGTAGACCCGGTACTCAAGAATTCCTGTGTCAACGACCCCATCGGGGGCTCGGCCTCCCAGTTCGACACCCGGGTGGAAGTAGTCAAGGCTTGAACAATTGGCATAAAGGCTATAGGCGCAACTTTTTCCATGTCTCTGAATTTGTAACGGATTTGCTTTTCCAGACTTGCCGACAAGCAGCAACCGTTTGCACTACATTTCCGTGTGCTGGAGGATTTCAAAAAAGGCTCCAAGGTTTGACGATGGTGTTGTTTCACCGTCGTCAAACCTTTCTCTCCGGGAGTGCGTTCTCGGAAACTCTGAGACCGCTGCATTAAAGCCTGGCCAAATAGTTTGCCGCCTCTTCGGTAATGAATTCCTCATATGCGTAATAATCTTTTTCCGCTTCTCTGGCCACCTCAAGGGTTCTGTTTGGCGGAAACTTAAGATTGGTGGGACAGGGGGTATAGATCTGGATATAGGTCGGTCCAATCTCGCGGGCAACAAGGATGGCGTTTCTCACGGCCCGGCCTACCTTCCGGGGACTGGCCACCGTAACCCGTACGGCGTATGCACAGCCAGACACCTTGGCCATTTCAAAAACGGGAATTTTAGGAAATTGCTTGCCGACCGGCGCCATGTTCAGAACCTGGCCCTGTTTGCTCATGCCGCTTTCCTGACCGCCCGTGTTGCCATAAACTTCATTATCCACCATGATAGTGGTAACCTTTTCCCGCCGGAACCAGGAATGGAGAGTTAAGTCCAGGCCGATATCGGCAATACCGCCGTCACCTACCAGAACCACCACATCTTTGTGCTGATCAGGATAGCGGATTCTTAGCATTCGTTTCAGCCCGGACGCCACGGCGTTTTGATTACCGAAGGCAGTGTTAGAATAGTTGACTGCCGTCTGCGTCAACCCGAAAAAGGAACACCCGGGTGTTCCGATGATCACGGTATCGGCCGGAGACGGCAAAGATGCCGCCACCAGGCGGATGCCCAACGAGACGCCACATCCCGCACAATGAGGATGTTCTTCGATTATTTCTTTGAAAGTGCCTAGATCCTCAATGCCTTTTGGCTCAAAATAGGGTCCCCTTGCTACCAGATCCTGATATTCTTGTGGTAACAAATCTGCAAACTCCCTGACAGGGGTGATTATTTTGGTCGACATAAGCCTACCTCCTTTAAACCCACTCTGGTCCGGCGGCAAAACCTTCTCAACATCAGTCTTATGGCGTGCTTCAGCTTACTCCGGCGCGGGCTTTCAGGGCATTCTTCACGGTGTTTACGATTAATTCCTTGGGCATGGTCATGCCGCCGAAAACTCGTGGTCCGGCCACCACACGGCTGTTATGATTTAATGCCGCCTTAATTTCGCGGGCCAACCAGCCTCCGGCGTTGAATTCCGGCACCACAATCAAATGGGCGTTGACCGTGGAAGCCACAATTTCTTCCTCGGGGAAAGGCCGGATGGATTTGATCTTTATCAGCCCGGCATCAATGCCTTCTTGGCGCAATTCTCTCAAGGCTTCCCGGCTTTGGGAGACAGCCGTTCCGGAAGCGGCAATAAACACTTTGGCATGCGGGTTTTCCACTTCCAAAAGCCCCCCCATATAGCGGACAATATGCTTGCGGGCCCGTTGCGCCGCCGCCATGACTTCCTGGTGCCAGCTGGCATTGGCGGCATAACTGATGAAATTACTCTTGATTAACAGGGGGTCACGTACTATTCGCATAGGGGGAGTTTCCATGTCAAAGGCAGGTACCGGAGCATGCTGCGGGTTATAGGGGGGTAGTTTCAGATCCCCGGCCGGCAGCATTACCTTATCTCGGGTATGAGTCACGAAAAAACCGTCGACAAAAACTCCCACCGGCAGGTGGACATCAGGCTTCTCGGCAATTATGTACGCTTTCAGGATCATATCGTAAAAATCCTGAGCATTTTCCGCGTGAAACATCATCATCCCGGTGTCCAACAGCATAGCCATTTCAATGTTTTCCGGCTGGATGGAAGGAGGCAGGGAAACACCCCTGCACATGAAAGCACAAACGATGGGCTGGCGGGCACCGGCCCAAACCGGGAACATCTCCATAGCACGCAGGGTGCCAGGGCCGCTAGTGGCAGTGAAGACACGCCCGCCACCCAAAGAAGCGCCGTGGATGGCAGCCATAACGGCAAATTCATTTTCCGCCCGGTAATAGTCTTTTAAATAACCCTGGGCGTATAGATCGCCCACCAGATGCATGCTTTCACTTTGCGGGGTGATGGGATAAGCTATAGCCATGTCCACATTCGCCCTTTTGATGGCTTCAGCCACCGCCTCACTACCGGTTATAAAAACCTCCTCCCTGGGAGCGACGAAAAACAGATGCTCCGGGGAAACCACAGTTTGTTCCCTGACCACTTCTGGTTCAAACCTCCTCTCCTAGACACTGACAACAGCCAGCGCCTCCTTGGGACAAGCGGCGGCACACAACCCGCATCCTTTACAGCGGTTTTCGTTTACCGCCACTTTTTTGACCTCTTTATAAAACGTAAAAACATTTGGATCCGGGCAGGTAAGGATACAGAGTTTACACCCGGTGCATTTTTCCGTATCAACTTTGGCCACGGCATACATAAGTTGTTTTTCCCCTTTCCTTAGTTAATGAGGTACTCCTGGACTGAAGAGCGGGATTTTTCAATGACTTCAACATTTTTCTCGATTAACTGGCTTAGTTTTGCAAACTTGCTCTTCAAGACATCATCAAGAGCGGCCGTGGTTCCGGAAGCCACGAATTTACCGCCACCGAAACGCTCCGCCATAGACTCTTTAATCGATTCCATGGAGACCAGGTCAGTAACTCCCAACAGCCCGCCGAGCATGGCCAGGTTGGTGGACAGTTCCGTGCCAGCCACCTCAACGGCTATCTGTGAGGCAGGAACATAAAATATCCGGGCCTTTAAGTCGGCCAGCCTGGCCAGTTCTTCATCGCCCAATTCAAGAGGCTTTTCTGAATTAATAATCAGCAAACCCTCCGGTTGCAGGCCGTCAAAGAAAGGCATGGTATAACACTTCCCCAGAGTAATTACGTGCGGATGATAGATCATGATGATATTTGGGTCGAGTACTTCACCCCGTTCAAAAATCCTTTCTGAAGAAATGCGCACGTAGCTCTCGGCCGGGGCCAGCCGTTTTTCAGCGCCAAAAAAGGGATTTACCGTGCTGTCCAAACCTTCCCGGGTAGCAGCAGCCCCCAGAATATGGGCGGCGGTAACCACACCCTGGCCTCCTAATCCCGACATCCGGATGAAGGTTTTTTTGAACATTATTTCTTCACCTCCTCAATTTGTGCGAGCCATTCCTGGGCTTCCGGGGAAATGTATTCCTTAATACTGAAAGTCCCGTCCTTTTCCCTTTGTTTGATTCTGGCTATGGTTTCATGGGGTTTAAACTTATAATTGGTGGGGCACGGGGAGAAAACCTGAATATAGGTGGGCCCGATCTCCCTGGCCAACAGGATGGCCCGTCTGACGGCCTTTTCTAGACGCTTGGGGTGGGCCGGGGAAACGGCTGCCGCATAAGCGCAACCTGCCTCTCGGGCAATCTCCGGCAAGGAGATTTTGGGAAACTTCTTACCTGTCGGCGCCATATTGAGTATGGTGCCCTGGGGCGACATTCCACTCTCCTGGCCTCCGGTGTTGGCATAAGCCTCGTTATCCAGCATGATGGTCGTTATATTTTCTCTTCTGAACCAGGACTGCATTACCATGTCAAGGCCGATATCCGCAGTGGCACCGTCGCCGGCAATTACAACCACATCTTTGATTTTGTCAGGGAACCGGAGCTTAAGCGCCCGCTTTAAACCGGAGGCCAACGCATTCTGGTTGCCGAAAAGAGAATGGATATTATGGAGGGCTACCTGGGGGAAGGCGATGGAGCTGCACCCGGTGGAGCCGACTATAATCGTGTCCTCAGGTTTGGGCAGTGAGGCCAGGATCATGCGCAAGGAAAGGGCCAATCCGCAACCGGCACAAAGAGGGTGTTCTTCAATCAATTCCTTAAAAGTACCCAGGTCAGAAACACCAAATCCTTTTTCATATGGCCCATGTTCCACCAATTCCCGGTATTCAGCAGGCATTATGTCTTCAAAACCTGGGGAAATCTTGAACAGACTTTTATTCACCTGGAACACCTCCGGATTTCAGCTAAAATCAAATCGGGCGGCATAGTCATCCCGCCAAATACCCTAGGACCTCCTATCACTTTGCCGGTATCCTCCATCACCGATTTGATTTCCTGGCACAACCAGCCTACCCTGTTAAATTCGGGAACAATTACGGCCGTGGCATTGCGGGTGAGTTTCCTGATCTCCTCTCCGGGGAATGGACGAAGACACTTAATCTTAATCAGCCCTGCATCCAGGCCTTCCCGGCGAGCCATCCCGATGGCTTCCCTGCTCTGGGAAACTGCGGTTCCGGAAGCGACAATCAGGATATCCGCATCTTCGTTTTCCACTTCCACCAGTCCACCGAGATATTTAACCACATAATTGCGGGCTCTTTCCGCAGCGGCCATGATTTCCTGCTGCCATGAGGCATGGGTGGCATAACTGATGAAGTTACTTTTCATTACAAAGGGATCCCGCATCTGCCTGACCGGCACATTCTCCATATCCATGACCGGAACCGGGGCGCAGTAGGGGTTATAGGGAGGCAGTTTGATGTCCTCCGCCGCGATCTCCACAGTGTCTCTGGTATGTGTCACGAAAAAACCGTCGGTAAATACCCCTACCGGGATATGCACATCAGTTTTTTCGGCAATAACAAAGGCTTTAAGGATCATATCATACAGATCCTGGGCCGTTTCCGCGTGGAACATCATGATCCCGGTATTTAGCATAAAGGCCATCTCGATGGTATCCGGCTGGATGGACAGGGGAGAGTTCACCCCTCTGGTCATAAAGGCGCAGACTATGGGCAGCCTGGCTCCGGCCCAGGTGGGAAACGCTTCAAAAGCGCGTAATGTGCCCGGACCCCCGGTGGCGGTAAACACCCGGACTCCGCCCATGGAGGCGCCGGCCACAGCGGACATTACGGCGAACTCATTTTCCCCCCGGAAATATTCCCGCAAATACCCCTCCGCGTATAAGTCCCCGACTAAATGCATGCTCTCTGATTGGGGGGTAATGGGGTAAGAAATGGCCATATCCACATTGGCCCTTTTGATGGCTTCCCGCACGGCTTCACTGCCCGTCATAAACCTTTTTTCTCTTGGCGCTTCGAAAAAGAGGTACTCAGGTGTTACCACTCTTTGGTCAATCACTTAAGGCCCTCCTTCTTCATTTCCTTGACCATCTCCGTAACTTTCTTTATTTTCGGCAGATCAACATCCCGCAGAGAGATCATGGCATCCTCATGCCCCATTTCCCCGCACAGGGCAATGGTATAACAGTCAGTGCCTCCTCTGATAATCTTGAGGGCCACATTGGCGTAATGACAGTGGACACCGATGAAAACGCAGGCGTCTATCTTGTTGTGCCAGATGGTTAGATTGGGATGGTTAGGGTTGATCTCGATGGCGGGATTAATCATGGGATATTTAGGCCGGTAATCCGGCATGGGGATGATCTTTGCACCCGCCGCTTCTGCTAAATCCTTTACGGCTTTAGCTTTTTCTGCCACTCCTTCTTTCCATGCCCAAAGCAGCAAAGGCCCGGGGAAAAAGACAGGGTTTTTGGCTGTCAGGAGTTTTTCGGCGATCTTGCGCATGGCCTCTTTTTCCGGGACTATCTTTCCCTCCACCAGGGCTTCCCCCTCCTCCGGCAGCGCCACACCCATGGAAGCAGCCGCCGGCGGCAGGTAGCCTTCGGGTCCGGCCAGAACCCTGTACTCAGTTACTGACATTTCCATCCCTCCTGCTAAAATTAAGTTAATTAGGATAACCTTTTTGATCATCTTCACCCACATGATGCCGAAAAAAAGGGATTCCTGCGGGCATTTGAACCATGGACGGCAGAGAATCTAAAAATCCAACACCGAATGGAAAAACATTGGTGTTGGACTACATTTAACCGATAATGCTACCCTTTAAATGTCTTCCAAACAGGTAGTACGGAGTTTTTGTTCACATCTGCCGGTCAGTTGCAAAAACGACAACCCCTTCTCCGGTCTTGGTGCTGATATGGGTATGCAAGCTGTTCACGGGAAAATAATAAAAATTTCCAACCCAGGATGCCCCTGTTCAACTAATTGCTGCCGCAACTTTTTGATCAGAATCATCCCTTCCTTATCGCAAGCCAAGTGCTGCTCAGCCGGTAACAGCACTCCCCTCAGCTACAATTATCATATTGCCCATGATATCAGTCTTGACTTGGTAGGACCTGCTCCCTTATACTCCTTATTCAGGTTAAAATGTTATTTAGCTGAACTTGTTTTGAGTTAATTATAAGCTAGACCGGTAAAAAACACAATATATGGGCAGCATCCACCAAAAAATTGGTTCCCCTTAGAACTATTTTCCTAGTGCCTGTTTTCCAGACTATTCCACAAAACTTCAATGTGCCTCGCCAACACAATCTCCCAATTAATACATGCCGTACCTGTCCCGCAGGATGGAAGAGACCTCCTGCAAGAGGGCAAGGGATTTCTCGACTGTGGCTCCCCCGTCTAAGTTCAGCAGGCAGCAGCGGGCGGGGGCCAGCCAGGCCCGGGACAGGAGCAGCTTTTTATCAACACCTCGTCCGGCCAGGTAGTCCCACATCCCTTCCAGCCGGTTTACCATGGTGGCGGCGGATTCTCCCTCCAGTTCGTGGGTCATGGTGGGGGTGATGCCCCAGGAGATGATCCCGCCCCTGTCCAGGAAAGCCTTCAACTCAACCACGTAGCGGGTAAATATGTGCCCCCAGGCCAGCACATCGGCGGACAAAATGTCCAGCTCCAGGCCCAGCAGGAAGGACCAGTCAGGGTTACCGCACAGGTGCACCCCCTTGGGGCCGGGGAGCCGGGCTAAAAATTCCCTGTAATCCGCCAGCGCCCTTTCCGCCGGGTAACCGGTGACGGCGGTAAACACCATCTCCAACCCAGGCTCATCCACCCACACAAAGGCGGATGGGTTTTTTTGTGCCAGTTCATGGTACTGGGCCGCCACCTTGTGGGCGATAAACTCGAAGAGAAATCCCCGCACCTCGTCATGGTAGATAATGGGGGTCTGGGTGGTATCGGTAATCTTTAAGCCGAAGCTTACCGGTCCGATGGACTGGCCCCGAACCGCCGGGTAGGCTGTCAGGTCCCTGGCCAAAAAGGCGTCAAAGGCCTGGGAGTAGGCCGGCGAAAGGCGGAAATAGGAGGGGTCATGGAAGTTTAGCACATACTCCTCCAGGCCCTGGTAAAATCCCTCCATATCCAGGGTGATGCGGCGTTCCCCTTCATCCAGGATGATACCGGGAAATTTTTCCGAAACCTGCACATACATGTCCTCGTAGAAACTCAGACGCGGAAGCTGTGGCCAAAAGGGTATATCCACCTGAAAGGCCAGATCCATGGCCCTGGCCAGGTCGGTGTGGGGCAGAATGCCCATGGCGGTGGTCAGGCAGTTACCTGGCAACATCTGTGTATCCCTCCCTTTGCTTATATTTTGCTTATATTTTAGCAGCAAAAGTGAACATTAATTGTGACCTGGGTCACTCCCTGTAATTTTTCCTTGTGCTACCATGGGAGTGAGGACCAGTGTGCCGGGTAAAAACTTCGGGATAACCGGGCTGCTGGCAGTATTGCGAAAGGAGAGGATTTGCATGACGAATAAAATCCAGTTTTATGTTAGGGACCTGGCCTGCCCAGACTGTGCGGGAAAAGTTGAACAGGCCTTGACCCGCCATCCCGGGATCCAGTCCGCCAAAGTGTCCTATGCCACCGGCCGGATTACCATCGATTACGATCCCGCACATACTGACCCGGAATCCATCAAGATGGTCATCGGCGGATTCGGTTACAAAGCGGTGGACCGGTAATGGCTGTCTTCAGCACATGGCTGGCCCATGAAAAGGAACGGGTGCTGGCCGGTTCGGCGATCCTCATCCTGGCCGGGTGGACCGGCCACCTGGTCGGCCTGCCCCGGTATTATTTCAATATCCTCATGTTTTTGGCCGCAGTGCTGGCGGGTTACCGCATCGCCCAGGCAGCATGGCGGCTGCTGAAATACCGGGTGCTGGGTATTCAAGCCCTGGTGACGGTGGCGGCTACCGGTGCCCTGTTCATCGGAGAGTACTGGGAGGCGGCGGCGGTCACCTTTCTTTTCGCCCTGGGGGGCTACCTGGAAGCCCGCACCCTGGAACGGACCCGCCGGGCACTGCAGGGCCTGATGGACCTGGCTCCCCAGAAGGCCAGGGTGCGGCGGGAAGGGGCAGAGGTGGACGTGCCTGCAGAGGAAGTGCAGCCCGGCGAGGTGGTGCTGATCCGTCCCGGGGAGAAAATCCCGGTGGACGGCCGGGTGGTGGCCGGCCGGGCCACGGTGAACCAGGCCGCCATCACCGGTGAATCGGTGCCGGTGTCCAGGGAACCAGGGGATGAAGTGTTCGGTGGGACGGTGCTGGAACTGGGCTACCTGGAGGTGGAAACCACCAGGGTGGGTGAGGATACCACCCTGGGCCGGATTATCCAGCTGGTGGAGGAGGCCCAGGAGGCCAAGGCTCCCGCCCAGTTGTTCATCGAACGCTTTGCCCGGTACTATACCCCGGCAATCATGGTTTTAGCTGCCGCCGTGTTCATTTTCACCCGGGACGGGGCCATGGCCCTGACCCTGTTGGTTATCGGCTGCCCCGGGGCGCTGGTGGTGGCGGCGCCGGTGTCCATGGTGGCGGCCATCGGCAATGCGGCCAGAAACGGTACCCTGGTCAAGGGCGGTGCCCATATGGAACAGGTGGGGCGGGTCACCGCAGTGGCCTTTGACAAGACCGGCACCCTGACCCTGGGTAGGCCCATGGTGGTGGGGGTGCGGGCCTTTCATGGCGCGGCGGAGGAACTGCTACTGGCCGCGGCCGCCGCGGAACAACCTTCGGAACACCACCTGGGTAGAGCCATCGTGGCAGCGGCAGAAGATGAACTGCCCGGGGCGGAGGACTTCCAGGTGGTGCCTGGCCTGGGGGTGAAGGCCACGGTGGCCGGTCAAAGGGTGCTGGTGGGTAACCAGCGCTGGCTGGCAGAACATGGTGTGGAGGTGCCCCCACAGGCAGTGGCTCACCAAGGGGTGGAGGAGGAAAGGGGCCGCACGGTGGTGCTGGTGGCCCGGGGGGATAACTTTCTGGGTACCATTTCCCTGGCGGACACCGTGCGGGAGGGAGCCCGGGAGGCGGTGCAGCGCCTGAAGGGGATGGGTATCAGGCGGGTGGTGATGCTGACCGGTGACAATGCAGCCGCAGCACGGGCGGTGGGCGAGGCGGTAGGCCTGGATGGAGTATATGCCGGGCTGTTGCCGGAAGAAAAGGTGCAAGTGCTGGCTGGATTAAAGGAAGAAGGGTATGTGGTGGCCATGGTAGGTGACGGCATCAATGATGCCCCGGCCCTGGCCGGTGCCCATGTGGGCATCGCCATGGGCGGCACCGGTACTGACGTGGCCCTGGAAACCGCCGATATGGTCTTAATGACTGACCGGCTGGACCGCTTGGCCTCCGCCATCGCTTTGGGCAGGCGCACCCTGGCCATCATCCGCCAGAATATTACCTTTGCCGTGGCGGTGGTGTTGCTCCTGCTGGCGGGGGTACTAGGTAAAAAGGTGTTCCTGTCTTCCGGCATGCTGGTACACGAGGCCAGCGTTCTGCTGGTGCTACTAAACGCCATGCGCCTTTTACCTGGACGGCACTAATCCCCGGGAAATATCCAGGGGCCGCCGTACGAGAAATTGGTCGACGATCTCGAAGGAGCCTATTCCCGGCGGATAAATATAAAACACCGTCTTGTTTATTCGGCAGAAAAAACAGTGTCAGGGTCTTGCGGCTTTGGACCCATTATCAGTGAACCTCCGCCGGGACAAGCCCGGGGGCTTCTGGTGAAGCCCACTTTTAGCTGCCGTATCGCTTTTTAACTTACTCATCCCCTTTCACCCCCTTCCGGGAAGATTTTTGGGCTTCCATCCTCAATGCTACTTTTAATCACTTCCTCGACTATGCCCTGTATCACCTTATGACGGTACTTGGGACAAAACACGATGGGGTAGTTGATGTTGTAGGCGCAATGGTTGGTTTTCCTTTCCATGGCTTAATTATATCACGAGAACATGTGTTTGGGTGTCCCATTGAGTCGCCCTAACGGTCGACGCCCCTTTCATCCCACCCCACAAGGCGCCAGAAGGTGTCAGCCCGCCGCATATGCCCGATCAGGATTTCCCCTGTATCACTGTTAACAGCCAAGGGCTGGGTCTCCCCTCCCAGTCATATTGGTTGAGCAGAAGTACAGGGCGCTTAGACAAGTCTTGTCCACAGGTAGGGCAAACCCATTTGCCCCGGGTCATGGCAGAATAGGAGTAATTCCCGCATTTAAAACAGTGTTTCTTAACCATTTTTCCCCTCACCCTCATGATTTTCCCGGCCCCTATGCCGTCTTCGCTGCTTGCCGCCGAATACCTTAAGAATGTTCAATACCGCCGGACCCAAGATAATAATAAATATGCAGGGGAAGATGAAAAAAATCAGGGGGAAACAACAATTTTACCGGCGCCTTCAACTCCGGTTTTGGTTCTGAGGGAAACATGGAACATTTAATCCTTAATCCGTCCCCGCAATCAAACTTGCTACGACGGCAAATCCGGCCTCCTTATTGCGGCCATATGGGAACAATGGTACAATGTAACCGTCGAGTTTATTGAACAAGATAAACCTTTCCGAGCCCATGGACCTAAAGGAAACCATGGTTGATGGGCCGCCGTTATGGCCGGGGTATAACTGGAAACGGTTATGCCTTCCAGATGCGAAAAGGAAAGCTCTCGGGCGTGGCTCAAACACCGGCCCCTGTACTTTTCGCGCTGGGGTCGGTTTTATTTTTGGAAAAGGAGGCCGGGACTTTGCAGCCCAGACTATGTGCCAGCCGGCTAAGGGGTGCCGGAGGGAGTTGCCGTAAGGAGACAAAGAATGCAGGAATACACCAGCTGTGGACAGCTGTCCTGCTGCTGGCGGTTTTTTTGGTTGGGACAGGCTGTACCCGGGGGAAGGAGCAAGTCCAGCCGCCCACTTTGACCGTTGCCGCCGCTTCCGACCTGGTCCTGGCCTTTTCGGAAATTGCCCGGGAATTTGAACGGATGACAGGGGCCAAGGTGGTGCTGGTTTTCGGTTCTACCGGAAAGCTGGCCCAGCAAATTGAGAACGGGGCCCCCTATGATGTTTTTGCTGCCGCCGATATCCAGTTTATCCGGGGTTTAGAGGCCAAAACCAGGGTGGATGCCGCTACAACCAGGCATTATGCCAACGGTAGGGTGGGCATCGCCACCACGGTCAAAGGCGGTCTTGCACCTGATGATCTTGCCGATCTACTGGATCCCGTCTATAAAAAAATCGCCATCGCCAGCCCGGAACACGCTCCCTACGGCCGTGCGGCCCGGGAGGCCCTGGAATCCGCCGGATTGTGGCACCAGCTGCAGGACCGGCTGGTTTATGCCGGTAACATCCAGGAGGCCTTTACCCTGGTGACCAGCGGCAATGCGGAGGCTGGCCTGGTAGCCATATCCGTGGCCGCTAACGACCCGCAAGTACGGTTTGTCCTCGTGGATAGTGCCATGCACAGGCCATTGATCCAGGCCATGGCGGTGGTCAGTAATTCAGAACACCCGGAGCTGGCCGGACGCTTTATACAATACGTCACCTCCCCGCAAGGCCGGGAAGTGCTGCTCCGATACGGATTTGAGGCACCGGAGGAAGGCCGATGAATAAACTGGATCTGTTTCCCCTGATGTTATCCCTGCGGGTTGCCGGTATCGCCACCATGCTGGCTGTACTGGCCGGACTCCCTCTGGCCTGGTACCTGGCCAGGCGGCGCGGCAGGCTGGCGGATTTGCTGGATTCGCTGATCACCCTGCCGCTGGTTTTGCCACCCACGGTACTGGGGTACTACCTGCTGGTGGCCCTTGGCCGCCAGAGTCCCATTGGGCATTTTCTGGAGCAGCAGTTCGGCCTGACCCTGGTTTTTACCCCCAGGGGAGCAGTCATCGCCGCCTGTGTGGCTTCCATCCCCTATTTTATCAAAAGCGCCCGGGCGGCCCTGGAAGGGGTGGACCGGGATCTGGTGGATGCCGCCCGTACCCTGGGCCGTACCGAAGGGGAGATTTTTTTGGCCATTATTGTACCTATTGCCTGGCGGGGATTGGCAGCGGGAGGGGTGCTTACCTTTGCCCGTGCTTTGGGGGACTTTGGAACCACCCTGATGGTAGCGGGGGGTATTCCTGGGCGGACCCTGACCATGCCCATAGCCATCTACAATTCCATTCTGGCGGGTGACCGGGGGATGGCTAATTTGTTGGTAGCGGTGATGACCCTGGCGGCGCTGGCGGTTATCTTTACCCTGAACCGCCTGCAGCGCTCTTTCATCAGAGGACGGGACTAAATCCCACCGGGAGGCTGGTTGGATGCTGGAAGTGGACATCAAGAAGAACTTGCCCGGATTTGCCATCAGGGCTTCCTTTTCCTCCGGCCCTGGGGTGCTGGGGATACTTGGGCCATCCGGCTGTGGCAAGAGCATGACTTTAAAATGTATTGCCGGCCTGGTTACGCCCGATGCCGGGCGCATTGTGTTAAACCGGCGGGTGCTGCTGGATACTTCCAAGGGCATCAATGTTCCGCCGCAGGAGCGGCGGGTGGGGATGCTGTTCCAGCATTATGCCCTGTTTCCCCATTTGACGGTAAAGGAGAACGTGGCCTTTGGATTGAAACACCTGTCCCGCCCCTCCCGGGAACAACGGGTGGAACAGTTGCTGGCCCTTACCCGGTTGAGTGACTATGCCCACCGGTTGCCCCATCAGCTTTCCGGCGGGCAGCAGCAGCGGGTGGCCCTGGCCAGGGCGCTGGCGCCGGAACCGGAGCTGTTGCTACTGGACGAGCCCTTTGCGGCACTGGATAGCCAGGTGAAGGGGCGGTTGGAGCGCGAGTTGATGACCCTGCAGCCGCAGTACATGGGCATGGCGGTGATGGTTAGCCATAACCTGGAGGAGGTATACCGTCTGTGTTCCCGGATTGCCGTCTTTGCCGACGGAACGGTTTTGCAGGTCGGCGACAAGGAGCAGGTTGTTAAAAGGCCGGCCAGCCGTACCGTAGCGAGGATTATCGGGATAAAAAACCTGTTTGAGGGCATTCTGGTTGCATCGAAGGCGGCACAGTGGGAAGTGGATGTGCCGGAGCTGGGGATGAGGCTGAAGGTTCGGGGTGAACCTGACGCTCCTCCCGCTAAGGCGGGTGGGCCAGTGGTGGTGGGTATTCGTCCGGCGGACATCGGCGTGGAAATGGACGGAGGGGACGGCTCCCCTGGTTCCCCCTCCGGCAGGGAGATTTCTCCGGGGGATGGGGAAACTGCCAATTCTTGTACGGCCCATGTGGTGCAGGTGCTGGAGGGCATTGACCGCTGTACCCTTTTCCTCCGGGTGGCCGGCGGCGCCGCCAGGGAAGACGACTACCATCTGCAGGCGGACCTGCCCCGTGGTGCGGGCTCCTGCCCGGCACCGGGCCAGCAATGCAGGGTTTACCTGCCCCAGGACAGGTTAATGCTGTTGGAAGACAGGTAGAATGCACAACACAGCGCGACAGCGGGACGCCGGCAGCGACAGCCGCGACAGAATAACGGCATCACCACCAACTATACCTACAACCAGCGGGGCTTCCTGACAGGCATCCAAAGTTCTGTCCTTAACTTGCAGTACACCTACGATGCCAACGGCAACATCCTGGCCATGGGTGCACAGACCTTCACCTATGACGGGGTGAACCGCCTGGTAACCGCCAGCCACCCGGGACAGAAAACTACCAGGTATCCTACCAGTATGATGCAGCAGGAAACCGGATAAAACAAACAGAAAACGGCGCTGTAACCGACTTTTCTTACAACAGCGCCAATGAACCGACCAGCACTGCCGGGCAAATGACGGGAACCTTCACCTGCGACACCCGCGGCAACATGACCGGCAGGGTGCAGGGCGATACCTGGACCTATACCTGCGATCAGGGTGCCCGGCTGACCCAGGTAAGGAAAAACAACAGTCCAACCGGTGCATATGTCTACGACGCCGACGGCATGAGGGTGAAGAAGACCGTAAACGGTGTCAATAAACGGCCGGCCGCCCACCGGCCCAGGAAGCGCACCTGTTGGATCCACCGGGCTACGGTCAGCCATGTCAACATCCCTTTCCATGACCTGGTATGCAGGGCACCCACCTCCAGGAGAGAGTACAGGGCATTCCTGTAACTGGGAGTACATGAAAGGGGCTTTGGACAGCCCCTTTTTTGCTAGTGCAGCGGCCGGTTGGAGGACAGTCCTAGTTCCGCCCGTTTCTTTTCAATTTGGCCCACGTATGCGGCCACTGTTTTTTCCGCATCCAGTTCCACCATCACTTTGCCCAGGCCGAGGGTGTCCGCCGTCTCGGTGAGGGTTTTAACCACCACTTCGCTACCGGTGATGGACGGTACCGGTGCTATGTGTACCATCCAGCCCAGGGCCACAGCGGTGCAGGCATCGGATACCGCTTTTTGCTCCAGGTACTCCGGTGCGCCGATGACCAGGGGCAATTGACCGGTGTCCACCCCCAAGGCATCTGCCAGTTCCATGGCGGTGTGGGTCATCTTGCCAATATCCACACAGGCTCCGTAGGATAGTACTGGTGGGATATTCAAGGCCTGGCAGACTGCCTTCAACCCCTCGCCCGCTTCCGCTGCCGCGGAGGGATGGGTCAAACCGGTGTACTGCATGACACTGGAGGAACAACCGCCGCTCAGCACCAGGATGTTATTCTTGATGAGGCCCAGGGCAATTTTGAACAGGTTGCTGCCGCCCTGCCCGTAGCGGGCGGTGGTGCAACCCACCAGGGTGGCTACCCCGCGGATGGTCCCCTTCTTGATTTCCTCCAGCAGCGGGCCAAAGGATCCCCCCAGAGCCTCCCGCACCGACTCGGTGCTGAAGCCTACCATACATTCGCTGGTATAGGGCGGGATATAGACATCCCGGTTTTCCGCCCGCCGCCGCTCAAAGGACTGGATGGCCTTTTCCAGGACCTGGGCAGCCTGCTCCATCATTTTTTCCGGGATGAAGTCAATGGCTTCCACGTCCGGCATGCGGATGACCGGGTCCACACTTAAAAGCTTGGTGCCAAACCGGTTGGCAAAAAGGGGCAAGGTGGCCACTGTGCAGTTATAGTCAAACATGAACAGGTCCACCGCTCCGGTGGCCAACAGGTATTCCTGGGACAGCCATTCCCCTTCCTGACCACCATGGGCGCGCATACCCTGGGTACCGGCATAATTCATCAGTTGCTGGCCCTCACAAACGTGGCCGATCACCTGAATGCCGTTGGCCCCCGCCTTCCGGGCCCGTTCCTGCCATTGATCTGTGGAGGCCAGGTCCATGACCACATGTGCCAGCAGGGGCATGTGACCATTGGTGATGACATTGACCATATCCTGTGACAGTACGCCCATATTTTGCCGTTTAGTTACCGGGCGTTGGGTGCCCATCAGGATCTCCTGCAGGATGTCCAGCACAAACAACCCGTCATACTCATTGATAATCCCCAGCCGTACCCCGGTCATCAGGAAATCCACCGGATCGGCGTTCAGGTTGGTCATGCATTTGGTGATGGCGAAGGCTACCTCGGCATTGGCTCCACCTGGGAAGATATTCAGCTTGCGCCACAATTCCTTCCGTGAGGCGGGGGCGAAGGCTTCCACCGCCTGGGAAGGATCGTAGTGGGGACGGCAGATGTCTGCAATCACCCAGTTGGCGAAATCCACCGCCATCTGTTCCACCGATCCGGTGTCCTTGACGCCAGCCAGGGAGGCGTAGTGCCGCAGCTTTTCCGGTTCCCTGATTTTCAGGCCGCTGGCAGGGTTCTGCCCGGCAGCCCTCAGGGTACGGGCAGCCTGGTGGGCGTGGTACACGTTGGCAGCGGTCCCGATGGCCACATGGCGGTAAATGAAATTCCGGGCCACCATCACATGGGCGTCCACACCACAGACACCCCGTTGGGCCTTGGGAGAGATGCGGCACGGGCCGTTGGCGCACAGCTGGCAGGAAAGGCCCTCAATGCAGAATTTGCACTGGGGCTGCTGTTCTGTGAAACGGTCAAAGACATTGGTAAGGGTTTGATTGTGCACCACCTGGTACATCTCCCGCATGGCGGGGTCGATAATGACGTTCAGAGGGTAACCCTCTTTGTCCTGGTCGTCCTTGTTGGCCACATGCTGGCGCTGCCACTGGTGCACATCCTCCGGAGCCAGCTTGTACTGGATCCTGCGGCTCCAGGGGGAAATGTGCTGGTGGGCGTCCCGGTGGGCGGTGGGGTCATTGGTGCCGCTTAGGGGATTGGCGGTGCTGGTGGTCAGTTCAGGGCTGTTTTCTTCCATGGCGGGCCTCCTTGTCAGCAAATCCTTTCAAAGGTGAATCATGCCTTGTGGACGTGTTGTTTATGCCATTTTCGTAAAAAAACAATCCACCGGATGTAATATCCATCACAGACCTGAGGGGTGTTGAACCAGTAGAATCAAACCATCCACCCAATCCTCCCACCATAGATAGCCCGGAGGGGGTTCCCGTACCAAGGAGCCCCCTCCGGGCTATCTATGCATAATCATGACTGCTGTATAATTGCCCGGCACCCGCGCCATCCTAACATTTGTAAAAGAATAATGGTGGCGAGGAAAGGAGGGCGGCTGGGTGACATCGAGGGGTAAACTCCCCGTACTGACCAGGGTGGTGATTGCCCTGGGTTTGCTCTTGCTTGCCGGCACAGCAGCCGCCTTTGTCACCGTCCGCTGGACGGAGCAGCCCCAGTTCTGTGCCAACTGTCATGTCATGAAACCCATGTACGAATCTGCCTTCCATTCCGCCCACCGGGAAGTAACCTGCAATGATTGCCATGCACCCCATGACAACCTGGTGGAGAGGGTTATCTATAAGGGCATATCCGGTACCAAGGATGCCTACGTCTACTTTCTCGGGGAGATGCCCGATGTGATCGAGACCAATGCCCGCAGCCATGCAATCATTGATGACAACTGCAAGCGCTGCCACACGGACCTTGTAGCCGTGGTGGGACCCCAACCGGCAGGCAAGCGGTGTTTTGCATGTCACCGCCATACCCCCCACGGTTTGCGTTAACCGGCCAACCCCAAGGATGATTGGGCAATTTGGCAGGGTGGAAGATAAGGAGGCTGAGCTTATTTGGACCAGGGCAAGCGGTAACCCCATATTGGAACACGAGGTGAGAGGATGGGATGATGAAGGGAAAATGGGCGGCTGTACTGGTTACGGTGATGGTTGCGGTGTTGCTGGCAGCAGGGGGCCTTTTTTTGGGGGGTTGTGCGGGACCGCGCACCCAGCCGGAAACCAGGATCACCGCGGAAATTGACCCGGGTGAAGAGGATGCGGCGGTATGGGGACGGTATTACCCCAGGCAGTATGCCAGTTACCTGAAGAACAGGGAAATGAGTCCCACTGTATACGGCGGTTCAGTGCCGGATTCCAAGCTGGACCAGAAACCCTACCTGCGCATTCTCTTCGCAGGATACGGTTTTGGGGAGGATTATAACGAGGACCGGGGCCATATCTATTCGGTGGAGGATACGCGGGAGATCAAGCGGATCACTCCCAAATCGGTGGCTTCTTGCTGGAATTGCAAAACGCCAACCGCCCCAAAGAAGATAGCAAAAGAGGGAGTGGCATTTTACTCCCGCCCCTTCAGCGAGGTGGACAAGGATGTCAAGCATCCCATCACCTGCTGGGATTGCCATGATCCCAAAACCATGCAACTGAGGGTTACCCGCCAGAACATGATCAATGCCTTTCAAAGGCAGGGCAAGGATGTCAACGCCTCTTCCCTCCAGGAGATGCGCACTTATGTCTGTGCCCAGTGCCACAATGAATACTATTTCAAGACGGACACCAAGGAAGTCACCAACCCCTGGGACCGGGGTTTTACGGTACAGGACATCGAGGAATATTTTAACACTGCCAACTTCGCCGACTGGGTACATCCCCTATCCGGCGCCAACATGATCAAGATTCAGCATCCGGAATTTGAGCTGTTTACCGGCAGTGTGCACCAGTCCGCCGGGGTTTCCTGTGCCGACTGCCACATGCCCTATATCCGGGAGGGGGTGGAGAAGTATTCTTCCCACTGGTGGACCAGTCCGTTGAAGACCCTGAACGAATCCTGCAAGGCATGCCACCGGCAGAGCACCGAGTGGCTGCGGGAGCGGGTGCTGGCGGTCCAGCACAAGACCAACAACCTGCTGGATATTGCCGGGGAGGAAATAGTCCGGGCCATCCGGGTAATTGAGGAGGCGGCCAAGGCGCAGGGGGCCAACCAGGACAAGTTGAAGGAGGCCAGGCAACTGCACCGCAAAGCCCAGATTTACTGGGATTGGGTGGCGGCGGAAAACAGCATGGGCTTCCATAATGGCCCCGTGGCCATGCACACCCTGGGGCTGGCGGTCAACGCCGCCCGGGATGCCCAAATTAGCGCCATGGATGCCATGGGTAGAGTATTCATCCCGCCAACGGTCAAACACACCGGCCGCACCGAGGAGGATGCGGGCAAGGTGGTCAAACAGGGAGAGGCCGGTTCCATTCCCAAACAGTAAGAAATCCGCCCATCGAAAAGGGGGTAGGCTTACGGCCAACCCCCTTTTCAAATGAAGCCCAGCCACCGCCACCAGGTGGCGGCCACCAGGATGGTCAGAACGGTGGTGGCGATGGTGGCCCATAGGCCGGGCAGCAGAAATTCCTGCTGGGAAATCAACCCGGTACTGTGTACAACCACATTGGGCAGGGTTTCCACGATTAAGATGTAGCCGAACAAGCTGGTCAGGCCGGCGGTAAAGGCCAGGGGAACGGGGTTCACCCCGGCGGCAACGGCCAAACCGGTGATGATGGGCAGGATGGTGACTACGGTGGTTCCCACATTGGTAACACCCAGGTGGTAGACCTGGGTGACCACCACCACGAAGGTGATCGCCAGAAGGGGCTGTTGCAGGACCTGCAGGATCCAGCTGGCGCTGACCAGGGTGCCCAGGAAGGTGATAGCGCCGCTCTGGTTGAGGGCGTTGCCCAAGGATAGGGTAAATCCCAGGATCAGTATGGTGCTGAAGTTTATTTGCACCACCTTGTCAAAGGATACCACACCAATCCCGGGCATGGTCAGCAGCACCACCGCCATCACCGCCGTGGCTGTGGGATGGAGGCCGTGAAAGGGCTCCAGCATCCACACCAGCACCGTCAGACCCATCATGGTCATACAGCGCTTTTCTGCGGATTGCATCGGGCCCAATTCCGCCAGCTTTTTCCGCATTTCCGCCCCTAAATGGGGAAAATGCCGGGTTTCTGGCGGGTAGGTTTTGATTAAAATGAACCAGATAATGGGTGTGAGGGCCAGCCACAGGGGCAGGGTGTAAACAAACCATTGCAGATAGGATATCTTGTAACCAAGGGTGGTGTTGATCAGTTCAACGGTGATAATGTTGCCGATGGCGGCGGTCATCACGGCGGTGCCGCTAATGTTTCCCCCGAAGGCCACCGCCAGCAGCAGCAGCCGGCGGAGGTTGGAACCTGGCGCCGCATTCATTAATTGCACCAGGGAAAGGGCCACCGGCAATAAAAGGGTTGCCCGGACTGCGGTGGCCGGGATAAAAAAGGCCTGTATCTGGAGGATCATGATGAGGGCTAGGACAATGCCTGTGGCACTGCCGCCAATGATGGACAGGATGTGGTAAGTAATCCGTTTGGCCAGAGGTGTTTCGTTGACCGCCGTGGCGATCATCATCCCAGCCACCACCAAGAACAGGGCGGGTGAAGCGAACCCGCTAAAAACCACGCTGGTGGGAGCGGCCTGTAATACCAATAGCAAGAAGCCGGTCAACACCGCAGTCAACCCGTAAGGAATCAGTTCCAAGGCCCAGAGTAAAATAGCATTGACGGTGACAGCCAGGGCAACCCTTGCTGTCCAGGGCACAGAATGGGGCAGTGCCAGGAGAACTGCCGCAAAGATCACTGCCGTAATGGGGATCATCCAAAGTTGGACCTGTTTTTCATGTTTCTTGTTTGACATCCTGCTGCTCCCCGGTGTCTCTATGATCTTTCTCCAAGGACTTTTCACCGGGATGGCGGTAATTTCCTGCAGTATATTTTGAATTATCCTAATTTTATTGGAGCGAGGGACCTTGCCTGTCCCTCAAGGGATGCAGGAAATATGGCCTTCAGCCCGAAAAGGATGGTAGTTGTTTGAAGGGGTGAGGGTGTGAACACAACCTTTATTGTGAATCCGGTGGCTGGCCGGGGCAAGGCCAGGCGGGCGTGGCGATTTGTAGAGGCCTGGGCTAAGGGACAGTCCTTTGAATGGGAAGTGCTGTTTACCCGGGGGCCGGGGGAAGCCGGCCAATTGGCGGCGGCAGCCCAGCGGGCAGGCAGCCGCCGGCTGGTGGTGGTGGGGGGTGACGGCACCCTGCAAGAGGTGGTAAACGGGATGGACAGGCAGGAAGGGATAGTGGGGCTGATCCCTGCCGGTACCGGGAACGATTTTGCCCGCACCGCGGGTATTCCCCGGCAGCCTTTGGCTGCCGCCCAATTGCTGGTGGATGGAGCGGAAAGGGTCATGGACCTGGGGCGGGTGGGTGACCGGCTGTTCCTGAATGTGGCGGGGGTAGGAATCGACGCCCAGGTGGCCATGGAGATCAACTTGAATTTCACCCACTTGACCGGTCCGGCAGCCTATCTTGCCGCCCTGGTGAAGGTGTTGTCCTATTACCGCAACGCACCGGTCCTGCTGGAGGTGGACGGCGAGGTTGTGGAGGAAAGGGTAATGCTGGTGGCGGTAGGCAATGGACAGTACTATGGTGGCGGGATGCGCATCGTGCCACCGGCCAGGGTGGATGATGGGTGGTTTCACCTGTGCATCGTGGGTGACGCCTCTCCCTTGGAAACCATCTCTACCCTGCCGCGGTTGTTCAATGGCAGCCACCTCAGCCATCCCAAGGTTAGATGTCTGAAGGGGCAAAGGGTCAGCATCAGTTCCCCTGTGGATCTGGCTATCCATGCCGACGGTGAGGTGGTAGGCTCCTTGCCGGTGGAGTTTAGCCTGCAACCGGCAGGTGTCCGGGTCTGGGGACCGCCTGCCGAACAATGACAGTGAAAGAAGTGATAATATTCGTATTGTGATATTGACACCACTCTGGTCGGTTGTTACACTTATTTGGGTCTGGGTAATTGCTGGTGGAAAAGACAAACTAGGCTTGACACCAGATTGAGGAGGAATGTGTGGTGACCTCCAAATATGACGTAATCATTGTGGGCGCAGGACCGGCGGGAATTTTTACTGCTTTGGAACTGGCGCAGGCCCCCCACCCGCTAAGGATTTTGATCATTGAAAAGGGCCGTGACCTGGACCGCCGGCAGTGCCCATCCAAGGACCGGGGCATCCATTGTGTGAACTGTTCCCCCTGTTCCACCGTCTCGGGCTGGGGTGGCGCCGGAGCCTTCAGTGACGGTAAGCTGACCCTCTCACCCGATGTGGGGGGGATGCTGGACCAGTATCTTGATTATCAGCAGCTGCAACGGATGATTAATTACGTTGATGATTATTACGTCAGGTTTGGCGGTCCGGAAAAGGTTTACGGCCTGGCCCAGGATGACGCCATTGCCGCCATCCAGCGCCAGGCGGTGCTGGCGGACCTGAAGCTAATCCCCGCCCCCATCCGCCACCTGGGTACGGGGCGTACCAAACAGATTCTCGGTCACATGCGGGACCACTTGATAGGGCAGGGAGTGGAAATCCTTTTCCACACCCAGGTGGAAGAGGTGCTGACCAGGGATGGCACTGTGGCAGGTGTACGCACAAAGGACGGCAAGGAGATCACTGCCCGGCACGTGGTGCTGGCACCGGGCCGGGAAGGAGCGGAGTGGCTGGCTGGTGAGGCCGAGCGCCTTGGAATTAAGACAGCCGTCAATCCTGTGGATATCGGGGTACGGGTGGAACTGCCGGCTGCGGTGATGCAGCATCTCACCGATGTGATCTATGAATCGAAGCTGGTTTTTTACTCCAAAACCTTTGATGACAAGGTGCGCACCTTTTGCATGAACCCCAATGGGGAAGTGGTGCAGGAAAACAATGACGGCATTGTCACAGTGAACGGCCATTCCCATGCCGAGCATAAAACGCCCAACACCAACTTTGCCCTGCTGGTCAGCAAGACCTTCACTCAACCCTTCAAGGAACCCATTGCCTACGGCAAGTACGTGGCCAGGCTGGCTAACCTTTTGGGGGGCGGGGTGCTGGTGCAGCGCCTGGGGGATCTGGTAGCCGGGCAGCGTTCCACACCGGAGAGGATTGAAAAAGGACTGGTTACCCCCACCCTGGCGGAGGCCACACCGGGGGATCTCTCCCTGGTTTTCCCCTACCGGCATCTCACCGCCATTGTGGAGATGTTGCAGGCACTGGATAAACTGGCTCCCGGAGTATTCTCCCGCCACACCCTCCTTTACGGGGTGGAGGTGAAGTTTTATTCCTCGCGGCTGGATCTCACTCCCCACCTGGAAACTCCTGTGACCAACCTCTATGCCGCAGGTGACGGGGCTGGCATAACCCGGGGTCTGGCCCAGGCGTCGGTGGCGGGGGTGCTGACGGCGCGGTACATCATCAGCAAGGAAAGTTGATGGTACCAGCAAAATATCAGAACCGGTTCTTTTGAAGACCGATTACGTGATTTTAGGGTAGAAGAGTGGAGTCTGAGATCAGGGAGGTGCTTCAAGTGTCGGCAGTGGTTTTAATCGGCGCCCAGTGGGGAGATGAGGGCAAGGGCAAGTTGACGGATTTTCTGGCCCAGCAGGCTGATGTGGTGGTTCGTTATCAGGGGGGGAATAACGCCGGTCACACGGTGGTGGTGGACGGGCGGGAATTCAAGCTACATCTCATCCCATCTGGCATCCTGTATCCCAATACCCTGTGCGTGATCGGCAACGGGGTTGTGGTGGACCCTGGCGTGCTGGTCAGGGAGTTGGATTACCTGGAACGGGAAGGCATTTCCACCGCCAATTTAAGAATCAGCGACATCGCCCATGTCATCATGCCCTATCACCAGCGGCTGGACGTCCTGGAGGAGGAACAGCGGGGCAACAACAGGATCGGCACCACCAAGCGGGGTGTAGGCCCAGCCTATATGGACAAGGCCGCCCGCATCGGCATCCGGATAGGCGAACTGGTGGATCCGGAGGAGTTCCGGCCAAAACTGGTCCAGGTGTTAGCGGAGAAGAACCGCCTGCTGGAGCGGGTATATGGGGACAAGGGGTTTGACCTGGATGACATCGTCACCCAGTACAGCGAATATGCCCGGCGTCTCGCACCCCTGGTTACTGATACCTCAGTGGTGATCAACGAAGCCATTGCTGCCGGTAAAAAGGTGTTGTTTGAAGGGGCCCAGGGTACCCTGCTGGATGTTGACCACGGCACCTATCCCTATGTTACTTCCTCCCATCCCACCGCCGGGGGAGCCTGCATCGGGGCAGGGGTGGGGCCCACCCGCATCACCAGGGTGGTGGGTGTAGCTAAGGCCTATACCACCCGGGTGGGTGAGGGACCCTTCCCCACGGAGTTAAAGGATGCCATGGGAGATCAAATCCGGGCCCGGGGAGTGGAATTTGGCACCACCACTGGCCGTCCCCGACGGACGGGCTGGTTGGATGCCGTAATCCTGAAATATGCCGTTCGGGTAAGCGGGCTGGGGGCGCTGGCCCTGACCAAACTGGATGTGCTGGATGACCTGCCAGTCATTAAAATCTGTACCGGTTACCGTTACCGCGGTGAATTGCTGCGGGATCTTCCCCACAGCCTGAAGGTGTTGGGTGAATGTACCCCGGAATACGAGGAACTGCCTGGCTGGCAGCAGGATATCACCGGTGTCACCTCCCTGGCCGGCCTGCCGGTCAATGCCCGTCGCTACATTGAACGGGTAGAGGAACTGACAGGGGTCCCTGTGGCCATTATCGCCGTCGGCCCCGGCCGCCGGCAAACCATTACCGTCAGGGACGTTTTTGAGAATTGAACATCTTGGCATGATCACGGAGGGAAGCAACTTCCAAATGAATTTGCTTCCCTTATTTCATTGGAAAAACACTGAAAATTATTAGTTTTTAGTTAAGAACCGGCAGGAATTTCTGGCAGTTGATTGAATACTATTTTGGAGGGATGGTCAGACCACCGGGCCACCCGCCTTTAGGACCACAATGGCCAGATTTGATAAAGCGAGGGGAAGCCGATGCCAAGCCGGGAAGTACTGGACGCCCTGAAGGGGGCCCTGGGATGTGATCAGGTGCTCACAGATAGGGAAGATCTCTTGTGTTACGCCTATGACGCCACCGCTGACATGCCAAGGCACCTGCCGGAAGTGGTGGTTACACCGCGATCCACTGAGGAAGTGGTGCAGGTGGTACAGGTGGCCAACCGGTTTAAAGTGCCCATTTACACCAGGGGATCCGGCACCAACCTGAGCGGCGGAACTGTGCCCACCCGGGGCGGCATAGTGCTGTCCACCCTGTTGATGGATAAAATCCTGGAAATTGACCATCAGAATTTAACGGCCACCGTGCAGCCGGGTGTGATCATTCAGGACCTCAACGATGCGGTGGCTTGTTACGGCCTGATTTACCCGCCAGATCCGGGCACTGTAACCACCGCCACCATGGGCGGCAGTGTGGCGGAATGTTCCGGCGGGCTGCGGGGACTAAAGTACGGAGTGACTAAACACTATGTGATGGGTTTGGAAGTGGTCCTTGCGGATGGACAGGTGTTGCGGGCCGGCGGCAAAACCGTGAAAAACGTGACCGCCTACGATTTGGTGAAACTGTTTACCGGCTCGGAAGGAACCCTGGGTATTTTTACCGAGATCACCGTTAAACTGGTTCCAGCCCCGGAAGCCCGTCGGAGCATGCTGGCGGTGTTCAAGGATTTGAGCAGCGCAGCCAGGACCATCAACGGTATTATTGCCGCCAAGGTAATCCCGGCCACCCTGGAAATCATGGACAACATGACCATCCGGACGGTGGAGAACTACGCCCGGGTAGGGCTTCCCATGGATGCGGCCGCCGTCCTGCTGATTGAGGTGGACGGTATAGCTGAGGTGGTGGCCAGGGAAGCGGAAGCGGTGGCCCGGGTTTGCCGGGAAAACGGGGGAGAACTGACGGAAGCACGCAGTGATGCCGATCGGGACCGGTTGTGGGCCGCCCGCCGGGCTGCCCTACCCGCCCTGGCCCAGCTCAGACCCACTACAGTACTGGAAGACGCTACCGTGCCCAGGAGCCGTGTGCCGGATATGTTGTTGGCCCTGCAGGAGATCGCAGCCAAATACAATTTGCGTATCGGTACCTTCGGCCATGCCGGAGATGGTAATCTCCATCCCACCATCCTGGCGGATGAACGGGATCGGGAGGAAATGCAGCGGGTGCATCAGGCGGTGGACGAAATTTTCCGTGTGGCCTTGGAACTGGGGGGAACTTTAAGCGGTGAGCATGGCATCGGAGAAGCCAAGAAAAAGTACCTGGAGTGGGAATTAGGCCCGGCCGGCATGGATGTGCTACGGCGGATCAAACAGGCCCTGGACCCGGACCGGCTTTTAAATCCCGGCAAGGTTGTGGACTAGGGGGTAGGCAGATGGGTATTTACGGCGGTTTGGACGGTGTCCGGGAAGAAATTATCAAGTGCATGAAGTGCGGCAACTGCCTGGCGGTATGTCCCATCTATAAGGAAAACAAAAGGGAGGCGGCTTCCGCCAGGGGCAAGGTGCAGATGGCCGATGCCATTTTAAAGGGCGAAATCGGCTGTACCGCCGGGATCGCCGACCGTTTGGCCCTGTGCCTGACTTGCCGGGCCTGTGTGGCTGCCTGTCCCAGCGGGGTGGAGGCGGACCAGGTGGTGCTGTCCGCTAGGGCTGAAGTGGTCCGGCAAAGGGGGCTACCCCGGGCGAAAGGGGCGATTTTTGCTGGGCTGAAACGGCGCAAGCTGTTCCATGCGGCTTTACGGGTGGGCGCTCGCCTGCAGCGGTTGGGTCTGGCCAGAATTGATCGGGACAAGGCCAGGCCGCGGTTCCCCATCGGCCTTGATACCAGGCGGGTCATTGCCCCCCTGGCGGCGGTGTCTTTGCGGCAGCAGCTGCCATCACTGGTGGGGGGGAATGGGGCGGGGCTGCGGGTGGGTTTTTTCACCGGCTGTCTCATCAACTACCTCTACACCGATATCGGGCAGGCAGTGGTACAGGTGCTCGACCATTATGGAGCCCGGGTGATCATTCCCCCGGACCAGCACTGCTGCGGCACGCCGGTAATGGTGCACGGCGATGCCGCCACCGCGCGGGACATGGCCAGATCTCAGGTAAATGTCTTTTCCGCCGCCAATGTAGATGTCATTGTGGTGGCGTGTCCCACCTGTGGATGTGCCTTTAAACATAACTATCCCGCCCTGTTGGAAGGGGACCGTGTTTACCGGGAACGGGCCCAAGGATTGGCGGCCATCACCTATGATATAACGGAACTGTTAGTAGATAAATTGGGGATGGGCAGTAATCCCCCTGGGAGCGGGAAATCTCACACCGTCCCGGGTACCGGAAAGTTGCGGGTAACCTACCACGATCCCTGTCATCTGGTCAGAAGCCAGCGCCTCAAGGTGCAGCCCCGGGAAATGCTAAGGGCGGTGCCCGGTGTCAGCCTGGTGGAGATGAAAGCACCGGATCGCTGTTGCGGCGGGGCGGGCTCCTTCAGCCTGACCCACTACGACATCTCCATGCGGATTGGGGCCAGGAAGGCGGCAGACATTGGCGCCACGGGTGCTGCTGTGGTGGCTACCAGTTGTCCGGGGTGCCGGATGCACATTACCGATGTCCTGAGCCGGCACGGGATGGCCCAGCGGGTGGTGCACCCGGTTCAGCTGTTGGCGGAGGCCTGCAGGGCAGGCAGTGGAGTTGGTGGAGAAAGGGGGACGGCCCATGGATAGGGATAAGCTTTATGAGCGGTTTCGCGAGAAGGCGGAGGCAGTTTCCACCCGGGTGGCCAGGGTAGCCGGACCGTTGGAGGCTGCCGCCCTGATTGGACAATACCTCCGGGAGATTCCCGCAGCACCTGGTACTCCGGGGGTGGTGTGGGCGGACACCCCCATTCTGAAGGGAGTGGATGTCCGGCAGGTGGTGGAGGGTGCGGGTTGGCATTTTTTGGCGGACATCCAGGCCGGGGCCAGGGAGGCCCTGGTGGGAGTGGCAGAAGCCCATCAGGCCATTGCGGAAACAGGTACCCTGGTACAGGATGGTACACCCCTGGAGGTGCGCCTGGTTACAACCTTGCCCACCCACAATATCATCCTGGTTCCATGGACAGGGCTGGTGGAGACCATGTATGACGCCCTGTCCTGCTGGGGGGAGCGGCTACCGGCCAACCTTTCCTGTATCACCGGCCCCAGCCGCACCTCGGATATCGAACGGGTGCTAACCATCGGCGTACATGGGCCGGAAACACTGTTGGTCATCGTGGTGGACCACAAGGGAGGGATGGTCTGATGACGGTACAGCAACAGGATTTGAAAAACCAGATCCGGCAGGCCCTGGCCAATCCCAACCTGGGAGGCGCCCTCGGCCGTTTTGCCGAGGCCTATGCCCTGTCCAGAGCCAAGGCCTATGAAGGGATCGACTTTGAAGCCCTGCGGGAGGAAATTGCCGCCCTGAAGGCCAAGGCGGCCGAAAATATGGAGGAAATGGTAGCCCGGTTCCGGGAGGAGGCCGAAAAACGGGGGGCCAGGGTATTTATAGCCCGTTCCCCCGCAGAGGTGAAGGAATATATCACCAACCTGGCCACTGCCAGGGGTGTCCGCCTGGTGGCCAAATCCAAATCCATGGCCACCGAGGAGATTCACCTGAACAAACACCTGGAGGAAGTTGGCCTGGTGGTCAAGGAAACCGATTTGGGCGAATGGATTATCCAGTTGGCCGGTCAGCGGCCCTCCCACATGGTGATGCCCGCCATTCACCTGACCAGGGAAGAGGTAGCGGAAATTTTCAGCAAGGAGGTCAGGGAACGGCTGGAAAGCGATATTCCCCGCCTGGTCAAGGTGGCTCGGCGGGAACTGCGCCAGGTTTTCCTGGAAGCGGAGATGGGAATTACCGGAGCCAACGTGGCGGTGGCGGAAACCGGCACCCTGGTGCTGGTCAGCAATGAGGGTAATGCCCGGCTGGTGACAACCCTGCCCCCCATCCACGTGGCGGTGGTGGGAGTGGAAAAACTGGTACCCACCCTGGCGGATGCCGCCACGGTTTTACGGGCCCTTCCCCGTAGCGCCACCGCCCAGCAGATGACCAGCTATGTGTCCTTTATCAGCGGCCCGGTCCCCACCGCCCGTACGGAGGGCATCGGCCCCAAGGAACTGCATATCATCCTGATGGACAACCGGCGGACGGAAATGCGGGATGATCCGGTTTTCAAACAGGCCCTGCAATGCATCAGATGCGCCTCCTGCCTGAACGTCTGCCCCGTCTACCGGCTGGTGGGCGGCCATGTCTTCGGCCATGTTTACTCGGGGGGCATTGGTGCCATTCTTACGGCCTTTTTTAATGAAATGCAGCATTCGGCAGACATCCAAACCCTGTGCATCCAGTGTGGACGCTGCAAGGAGGTCTGCCCGGGTAAGGTGGACATTCCGGCGCTTATTTTGGAACTACGGACCAGGCTGGTCAAGGAAAGGGGGTTGCCCCTGGCCCAGAGGATGATCCTGGCAAATGTTTTAACTAACCGCCGGTTGTTTCATGGGTTGCTAAGGGCGGCCAGCGTAGCTCAAAAACCCTTTGCCGGTGGGGCAATGATCCGCCACCTGCCCCTGTTCTTTGCCGGTCTGACGGAGAACCGCAGCCTGCCCGCCATTGCGGCCAAACCGCTGCGGGACCGCATGGGCGCCAGACCGGATGGTACAGGCATTAAAGTTGCTTTCTATGCCGGATGCCTCATCGATTTTGCCTATCCTTCCCTGGGCGAGGATGTGCAAAAGGTGTTGGAATTTCATGGTGTGCAGTGTTATTTTCCGGGTGATCAGACCTGTTGCGGAGCGCCGGCCAGGTACAGCGGGGCGGAGGATGTGGCCCGCCGCCTGGCCCAGGAAAATGTGGCGGCCATGCTGGCGGACAACCCGGATGTCATCATCTCCGCCTGTCCCACCTGTACGGTGGCTTTGAAGGAGGAATTTTCCCGGCTATTGGCAGCCGATCCGGAATGGGGACCAAAAGCTGTGGAGATGGCTAAAAGGGTGCAGGATTTTGCTACCTATGTCGTCGAACTAAGAAAGGAAAAGGGGTATCAACCGTTGGCGCCGGTGGCGGCCCGGCAGGTCACCTACCACGATTCCTGTCATCTCAAACGCCACCTGGGAATTTTCCAGCAACCCAGGCAGCTCCTGACGGAAATGGCCGGGGCACAGGTGGTGGAGATGGCGGAAAACGATCACTGCTGTGGCATGGGTGGATCCTATAGTATCAAGTTCCCGGAACTGTCCGGACCCATCCTGGCACGCAAACTGGAAAATATTATAGCCAGCGGCGCCGGGGTGGTGGCCATGGATTGCCCGGGTTGCCTGTTACAGATCGGCGGCGGGTTGGACAAAAAAAACAGCCGGGTGGTTGCCAGGCATACAGCTCAAATCCTGGCAGGATTCCTGCCAGCAACGGAGAATGCATAGCGTCGGATTTTCAGGGGGTGGGTTGCCCACCGGCAGTATCTTTCCCGTGCATGACCGGCACCCGGAAAAGGGAGGATGAAAGGTATGGATTTAAAGACCATTAGGAGTGTGGCCAAGGAACGGATGGCCGGTTACTGCCGGGTGTGCCCGATCTGTGACGGCAAGGCCTGTGCTGGTGAAGTGCCCGGCATGGGTGGAACAGGAACCGGTTCCGCCTTCCGGCATAACCTTACGGACTTGGCGGCGGTGCGGTTGAACTTGCGGACCATCCACAGTGTCACCGATCCCGATACCAGCGGGGAGTATTTCGGCCATTTGTTACAGACGCCCATCATGGCGGCCCCCATGACCGGTGTATCCTATAACATGGGTGGAGCGATGTCCGAAGAGGAATTTACCCTGGCCATTACCCAGGGTGCCCGTTCGGCAGGATCCCTGGGCTGGACCGGTGATGGCGCCGATCCCACCATGTTTGACGCAGGTCTGAAGGCCATTGCCGGAGCAGGCGGGTACGGGGTGGCCATCATTAAGCCAAGGGCCCAGGATGAAATAATTGCACGCATCCGCCGGGCGGAGGCTGCCGGTGCGGTGGCGGTGGGGGTGGACGTGGACGGAGCCGGTCTGGTCACCATGGCCCTGAAGGGCCAGCCGGTGGGACCCAAATCGGTACAGGAACTGCGGGAGATTATCGGAAGCACCACCCTGCCCTTTATCATTAAGGGCATCATGACCCCCGATGAGGCGGAATTGGCGGTGGATGCCGGTGCGGGGACCATTGTGGTGTCCAATCACGGCGGGCGGGTGCTGGACCATGTACCGGGGGCGGCTGCAGTGCTGCCGGCAATTGCCCGGCGAGTGGGAAACCGGGTGACCATCCTGGCGGACGGCGGGGTTCGTTCCGGCGTTGATGTACTGAAACTGCTGGCCCTGGGGGCCCACGGGGTGCTGGTAGGCAGACCGTTGTCTGTTGGGGCCATGGGCGGCGGGGCGGAAGGGGTGGCTTGGCTTATCCGGCAGATGACCGCAGAACTCCGGCAAGCCATGATTCTAACAGGCTGTCCGTCAATCGGGCAGGCAGGCGGTAACCTGCTGTTCCAGTAGGCCAGATGCTGGGAGGAAAGGTCTCCCGGTGGGTTGGAGGTAAGGTATGCCTTCTTTTCAACCGGTTAAATCAAAAAAAATCTATGAGGAAATTGTGGCACAGATCAAGGACTTGATTGCCAAAGGAGGACTTAACCCCGGTGATCGCCTGCTTTCCGAACGGGAATTGGCGGAAAAGCTGGCGGTCAGCCGTGCCTCGGTACGGGAAGCCTTGCGGACCCTGGAACTGATGGGTCTGGTGGAGATCCGCACTGGGGAGGGCACCTTTGTAAGGGAGGCTTCCACCGATGCCTTTGTCCATCCCCTGGCCGCGATTTTGGCCCTGGAACGGGGAACTTTCCACCAGGTATATGAGGTGAGGCGGATTATTGAGAGCGCCTGTGCCCACCTGGCCGCCGAAAGGGTCACACCCAAGGAACTGATGGAAATGGAGGCGGCGTTGCGCCAGATGGAGGAGGACATGGACCAGGGCCGCCTGGGCGATCTGGCTGACACCAGATTTCACCTGGCCATCGCCGAAGCCACCCATAATCCTATTCTGGCTACCCTGATGCAGACCATTTCCGACTCCGTCCACCAGGTGGTGAAATCCGCCCGGCGCAAGCTGTTTGAAACACCGGGCAATGCCCAGCAGTTGCTGCAACAACACTGGCAGATTTTTTACTCCATCAGGGACAGAAAGGGTAATGAGGCCCTGAACCACATGTTCCAGCACCTGATCTTTGCTGAGGGGGAGATGGCCAAGGAACTGGACTTGATTCCGCCCGGCCTGCGGGATAAAGAGCGGTAGTGAAGATAAATTAAGCGGTGTTTCTGCACACCGCTTTTTATGTTATGATATATTAAGAACACTGCCCAGAAACGGGGAGGTGGCTGGATGGATCTCCGCCCAATCCGTACCAAGAAAATCTACGAAGAAATTGTGGATCAAATCAAGGCGCTGATTTCCGCCGGTAACTTGAAGCCTGGTGACAGACTGCCTTCCGAGCGGGACCTGGCGGACCTTTTACAGGTCAGCCGTACCTCCTTAAGGGAAGCGTTATGCGCCTTGGACATGGCCGGTGTCATTGAAATCAAGTCCGGCGAAGGTGCCTATGTGCGAATGCCCGGTTCCACCGGGGTCATCGAACCGCTGGCACTGGTTTTTGCCATGGAAAAATACCGGGTTCGGGAGATCCTGGAGGTACGTAAAGCCCTGGAAGTGGAATCCGCGGGCCTGGCTGCCGAACGGGCGGGAGAGGCCGACCTGGAAAAAATGGATGACCTGATTGCCCGAATGGAAGAGGACCTGCGCCTGGGGAATACCGGTGAGGAGGCGGATTTACAGCTGCATTTCACCATTGCGGAGGCCACCAAAAACTCCATGCTCATCCGGCTGATGAATACCCTCTATGATGCCATGAACCAAACTTTACGCACCACCCGCCAGTTATGGCTTTCTTCCACTGCGGGAACTCCCCAGCGTTTGATGGACGAGCACCGGGATATCGTACTGGCTATCAAAGGACGGAATAAAGCCAGGGCACGGGACTTGATGTATCACCATCTTTGGAAGGTGGAACAGGAACTGAGCAGGATCCACGAGGCCGGACAGAAAAGCCAGAAAAATCATACCGCCTAATAGCCCTTGGGACCACAATAAATTGGATGCGGATAATGGTTGACAATCGGTTATGCTATTGGTATCATAAACAATGTGATTTACGAGAGCCACTAGCTCAGTCGGTAGAGCACCTGACTTTTAATCAAGGTGTCGCTGGTTCGAGTCCAGCATGGCTCACCATTTTTG
>DDKM01000044.1 GCA_002339345.1 Firmicutes bacterium UBA2598
TGCCCACCGAAAAAAGAAGTATTACGGGGTTGTCCCCTGTTATTATACCGTTATATAATTGTTATAAAGCAAAACATTTCAGAAATAATTTGGGTGATAATGAGGGATTCTTTTTTTGTGTGCTTCCATCATGGGTTTTGGAAAGGGGATGCCCAATGGTACTGCAAAGGGCAGACCGGCAGCGATGGCTGGTGCTGGCCAGTGTTAGTTTTGGAACCTTCCTTTCCGTTGTGAACAGTACCATTGCCAATGTGGCCCTACCCACCCTGGCCAAGGAAATGGGTACTGATCTGGCGGTGATCCAGTGGGTGGTGGTGGCATACCTTTTAACTTTATCAGCGGTTTTGCCGGTGATGGGTCGCCTGGCGGATATGTTTGGCCGCAAGCTGGTTTACTGCAGCGGTTTTATAATCGTGATGGCAGGTGCTGTGGCTTGTGCCTTGTCCCCTAGCCTTGGGCTTTTAATCGCCGCCCGGGTGCTCATGGCAGTGGGTTCGGCCATGCCCATGGCCAATGGCATGGCCATCATTACCACTGTCTTTCCGCAGGAGGAGAGGGGCCGGGCCCTTGGGATAGTGGGGTCCATGGTCGCCCTGGGGGTCCTGGCCGGTCCGGTAATGGGCGGTTTTCTGATTGCCTGGGGAGGTTGGCCTTGGGTATTTATCATCAACCTGCCCCTTGGAGTGATGGCCTTTATTACTGCCCTGCGGTTGCTGCCACCGGATCAGCCGGCGGCTAGCAAGGAGCCCTTCGATTTTGCCGGTGCCTCCTTGTTCATGGCGGGGATGGTCACCCTGCTGCTGGCCATTACCCGCGGTCCCGTCTGGGGGTGGACCAGTGTCGCCACCGGGGTAACCGGGCTGCTAGCTATGGTATTTTTATTGGCTTTTGTGCTATTTGAAAAAAATATGCGTTATCCTGTGGTGGATATGGAGATATTTAAGATCCCGGCTTTCTCGTCCGGCATTGCTGTAGCCTACTTGGGCTTTGTGGGCATGGCGGGCACTTCCATCCTAATGCCATTCTACTTGCAGGACTTACTGGGGTACCCGCCAAATATGGTGGGCCTGCTGACCATGCCCTATCCCGTAGCCATGGCCCTGGTGGCCCCCTTTAGCGGCTACCTGTCAGACCGGGTGCACCCAGCGGTGTTAACCACCGCGGGATTGTCCATCAACGGGACGGCACTGGTGTGGCTGGCATTTATGAATCCCGCGGAAGGGGCGGGGGGAGTGTTGATCAGGATGTCGGTCCTAGGGCTGGGGATGGGCCTGTTCATGTCACCCAACAATTCCAGTGTGATGGGTTCCCTCCCCCGACACAAGCTTGGCCTGGCCAATGGGATGAATTCCCTGATCCGTAATGTAGGGTTGGTCACCGGCACCGCTATCCTGGTGGGGATTTTTACATCGGCCAGAAACGGTTATCTGGCATTGGGGGCGGTGGCCGCGACCCACGGCCAGACCGCAGCATTTATGGCTGGGTGGCGGGCGGCCTTTAGCTGGGCAGCCTTCCTGGTATTAATGGGAGCGGTGTTGTCCGCCTTGCGGCTGCGGATGAATCAGCCCATGGCATCCGGTGCTACCCAGCCGGCCAAGACAGCATAGGGGTATTCCTACCACAACGACAAATGGCAGGTTCGCCAGTGAATGCGAGCCTGTCATTTTTTGTCGAAATAAAAAACAAGGGATTTTTACCATATTGCAGAATTAAAAATAATAAATACCAGGAACGGGGGGAGAGAGGCATGGGTGGTTACAAAGGTCTTTTACTGCGGGTAAACTTGACTAGCGGGGAGATTAAAAAGGAACCACTGGATCGGGAACTGGCCAGGGATTTCATCGGCGGGCGCGGCCTGGCGGGGAAAATGGTTTACGACGAGGTATCACCTGAAGTGGATGCCCTGAGCCCGGACAACAAAGTCTTTTTTGCCACTGGCCCCTTGACGGGTAGTACTGTGCCTACCGGCGGGCGATACATGGTGGTGACCAAATCTCCGCTGAACAATACCATCGCGGCATCCAACTCCGGCGGGTTCTGGGCTGCAGAACTCAAGTTTGCTGGGTATGATATGGTCATTGTGGAGGGACGGGCGGATCAGCCGGTTTATATCTGGATCAATGACGACCAGGTGGAAATCAGGCCGGCAAACCACCTCTGGGGTAAACTGGTCGGAGAGACCACCGATACCCTGTTGGCAGAGGTGGGGGATCCCAAGGCTAGGGTGCTCACCATCGGTCCCGCCGGTGAGAAGATGTCCCTGGTGGCATCGGTGATGAATGACCGTTACCGGGCGGCTGGCCGTACCGGTGTGGGAGCGGTGCTGGGCTCCAAGAACCTCAAGGCAATTGTGGTGAGGGGCACTACAAAGGTGGAGTCCGCCGAGCCGGAGCGCCTGAAGGAAGTACTGGCGGATGTGAGCAAGAAAATCAGAGAGCATGGTGTGACCGGTCAGGGCCTACCCAACTACGGTACGGCAGTGCTGGTCAATGTCATCAATGAAACTGGTGTTTTCCCCACCAAAAACTTTCAAGAGGCTTATTTCCCCACTGCCGGGCAGATTAGTGGTGAGACCCTGGCTGAAAAATACCTGGTCAAAAGGGATCCATGTTACCGTTGCCCCATTGCCTGTGGACGTTACTGCAGGGTGGACGGCGAGGAGGGCGGCGGGCCGGAATATGAGACCATTTGGGCCTTTGGCGCCGACTGTGGCGTGGATGATCTGAAGGCGGTGATCCGGGCCAACAACATTGCCAATGAAATGGGGCTGGACACCATTTCCGCCGGGGCCACCATTGCCGTGGCCATGGAGCTTTATGAAAAGGGCATCATCCCTGCAGAAGACCTGGACGGCCCACCCCTTAGTTTTGGCAGCGGTGAGGCCCTGGTGGCCTATACGCGAAAAATGGGTCTGGGGGAAGGATTTGGCGCCAAACTGGCTATGGGTTCCTATCGTCTGGCGGACAGCTACGGTCATCCGGAACTGGCCATGGTGGTAAAGAAACAGGACCTGCCGGCCTATGATCCCCGGGGAATTCAGGGACATGGTCTGCAATACGCCACCGCCAACCGGGGTGGTTGCCATGTCCGGGGATACCTGGTCTCGCCGGAGATTCTGGGGATTCCGGAAAAACTTGACCGTTCCGTCACAGAGGGCAAGGCCGCCTGGGCTAAGGCTTTTCAGGATTTGACGGCGGTAATTGATTCCCTGGGGATGTGTCTGTTCACTTCCTTCCCCCTCGGTGCTGATGATTACACCAACCTGGTTAATGCTGTCACCGGCTTCAATTACTCGGTGGAGGAACTACTGATGGCCGGTGAGCGAATTTGGAACGTGGAACGGCTGTTTAACTTGCGGGAAGGGTATACCGCAGCCGATGACACCTTACCGCCCAGGCTATTGCAGGAGCCCATCCCCTCCGGTCCATCCAAGGGGCAGGTGCATTTGTTGTCCCAGTTGCTTTCTGAGTATTATGCGGTTAGGGGATGGGATAGCGAGGGGGTTCCCACGCCGACAAAGCTGTCCCAACTTGGGCTGGTGAAGGCCGGTACGGTGGAAAATTCGGCTTAAGGGCACGTTGCCCCGAAAAGTGTACTGAACAGGAACCGCCCGGAAGCAACCGGGCGGTTGTGTTAAGAAACAGGTGAGAATCATGACCGGAACCCATTTTATGGATTGCCGTCCTTTAAAAATTCACCACGACTATCAGGTTCACCTTATTCCCCGCTTATCCCTAAGGAAAGTTTACATCGAAGTCACCAACACGTGTAACCTGGGTTGTATCATGTGCTACCGGAGTGCTTGGCGTGTACAGGAGGGGTTTTTGCCCTTGGCTGTCTACCGGGATTTGCTGGTCCAGTTGGGGGCTTTCCCGTTACTGACCCAAGTGGTTTTCGGCGGCATTGGTGAGCCCACCCTGCACCCCGATTTGCCGCAAATGGTGAGAGAAGCTGCTGCGCAAGGTTACCTGGTCACCGTTACCACCAATGGTACCAAACTTTATGGTGGGCTCGCCCGGGAACTGGCGGCCGCCGGGTTGCACCGGCTGGTAGTAAGTGTGGACAGCCCCCAGGCAGACCGCTATCAAGCCATCAGGCAGGCAGACCTGGCTAACGTACTAACTGGCCTGGAGCAATTACGAAAGTTTAATTGGGGGGAGCTGGGCAGTGGGTTCGCCGGCAAGAAAATCCAGCTGGAATGGGAATTTGTGGCCATGGCTGCCAACGTGGGAGATTTGCCCTATCTTGTGGATCTGGCCTCCACCTATGGGGTTCAAGCTATCCACGTGTCTCACCTGATGCCCGTCACTTCTGCCGCGGCCACGCAAGTTCTATATACACCCGGTGCCCGGGAATGCTTCCGGCAGATTGGTCGCCAGGCGGCCAACCGGGCGCTGGCCCGGGGGATCACCCTGGGGTTGCCTGCCAGTGAGTTGAAAACCGAACGCCGGTGCCGCTTTATGGAGCAGGATGCAGCGGTGGTGGCTTGTGATGGACGGGTAGTGCCGTGCTATCGGTTACTCTACGGATACCCGGAATATGTTTTTGGACGTTGTAAGCAGGTGCAGCCATACCATTTCGGGAACATTCACCAACAATCCCTGCAGGATATTTGGGTCTCCCGCACCTACATGGGCTTTCGTTTTCAGGTGAGGGAAAACCGCTACCCTTCCTGTCCCGATTGCGATCTGGTGGATGGGTGTGATCTGGTCACCAACAGCGAAATGGATTGTAACGGCAATACCCCGTCCTGCGGCGACTGCCTGTGGGCCAGGGGCTTAATTTATTGTCCCTAAGCTAGCATGCCAGGAAAGGGGTGAGATGGATGAAGGTGCTAGTCAAGTTATTTGCCACCCTAAGGGAAGGACGTTTTGATGTTAAGGAGATGGACTTGCCAGAAGGTACAAGGGTGGGTGATGTCCTGCTGTTACTGCAAATCCCTCCCCGGGAAGCTGCCATTTGTCTTGTGAACGGCAGATCGGTTGAAGGGGATGCCGGCTTGGCCGATGGTGACACCGTGGTTTTCTTCCCGCCCTTGGGGGGCGGTTAACGGCTTCAATATGGGTTGATGCTAGGCTGGCTGAACTACGCGCCGGGTGAAATAATTACCTCCAGCAGGTTAGGAACAGGTAGAACGGCTTACTTTCGTTCAAACGTAAGGACACAACGAAGATGCTGTTTGCGAGGCGAGAATTATTCCGCCTCGTTTGTCTTTTCCTCGATAATCTGAAGCGCAAAAAGTGCCATGCTTCGTTTTTGTGGTAAAACCGCCTAGCGCGGACCCGCCTGCCAGGTGGTGGGAGGGTCGGCGGCTATTTGCCACCGCCGGCTTCCGTATAGCCCTTTATTAAGGAGGTCAAAATAAACTGAGGTGATTGGGCATTGGAACTAAGCCTATCGTGGGAAAAATGGAAAGCAATGCTAAGAGCGGGGATAAATGTCGGTGAGTTTATTGGATTCTCCGAGGACAGGATTAAGGATGCCGCCTACCGTTTGGGTGGGCTTCTTGCAGGCCATATTGATGCGGGTAACCGGGAACAGCGCCTGCTCCAAGAGTTATGGTTGGAAGGAACCGAAGAGGAGCGGCGAGCGCTTACTTCCATGCTGGTCAAACTGATCAACCGGGATGACCAGCGGGACAAAAAACTGGTGAACCGGCAAGATGCCAATAAGGATAGGCACTGAGCCTTTACGACCAGGCAAACTGTCCCGGTCGGCTCCCCCGCTCATATGGCTGGGAACCAATACCTGTGGCGGCGATGCCGTCTCTTTTTTGAATTCCCTTGACCCGGGTTACCTGGACTTGCTCAGAGACCTGGCCGACTGTCGGTATCTTTACTTGACAATGACAGCCGAAGGAGATATGGCTACCAGGATCCTGGATGAAATGCTGACCACATTGCCCGGAAAGTACATTCTGGTGGTTGAAGGAACTATTCCCACCAGATCCAACGGGTTGTATTCGGTAGTTGGTATGCGAAACGGGGAGCCATTGACCGCCTTGCAGGCAGTGCGGGAACTAGGGACAAAAGCCCGGTACGTAGTGGCTGTGGGGACCTGTGCGGCATTTGGGGGGCCTTTTGCAGCCATGCCAAACCCCTCGGGTTCGTTGCCCGTGCAGGCGGTCCTGGATAGGCAGGTAATCAACGTACCTGGGTGCCCGGTCAATCCTGACTGGATGATGGGGACACTGGTCCACCTGATCCGGTTTGGCGAGCCTGAGCTGGACAGTTTCAACCGGCCGAAACTGTTCTATGGTGAGACCATTCATAATCTCTGCCAGCGACGCCACTATTTTGACAACAGCCTGTTTGCCAAACAGCCCGGTGAGCCCTGGTGCATGTACCAGATCGGGTGCAAGGGGCCGGACACCTTTGCGGACTGTCCCTATCGCCAATGGAACGGAGAACATTTGAGCTGGCCGGTGAAGGCCAACACCCCGTGTATCGGTTGTGTTAACCCGGAATTTCCCGATGGTAATGCGCCCTTTTTTGAACATCTGCCGGATGTGCGCCTACCGGGTGTTCGGGTGACCGCCGACCGGGTCGGTGCCCTGACTGCCGCAGCCACAGTCCTTGGCATTGGTGTTCACTTGGCTGGCAGCATCCTTACCGGCAGACTTGCCCACGCATTTAAACAGACCTTTTCTGGTTCTGGCGCTAGAACCCGCCTGTTGCAAAACTTAATCCAACGGTTCAGTAAAAAGCGGTAAGGGATGAACAAAGGGATGCCCTCGAAAATCACCCTTGGACCAATAACCAGGGCCCAGAACTCTTGTTCCGTGGAAGTCACCATCGCCAATGGCAAGGTTATAGACGCCCGCTGCAGTGGTATTTTTTTCCGTGGTTTCGAACTGATCCTGCGGGATAGGGATCCCCGGGACGCCAGTTATCTGTCCCAGCGGATTTGCGGTATCTGCTCTGCAGCCCACGGAACGGCGGCTTCCTTTGCCCTGGAAGATGCTGCCGGTATCCGCCCCCCCCGTAATGGCAACCTGTTGCGCAACCTGATTCTGGGTGCTGACTTCCTGCAGGACCACCTCCGCCACTTTTACCTGTATGGTTTGCCGGATTATGTGCAGGGTCCCGCCCTAGGTCCCTTCGTCCCCGGGTATACCAAGGGATTCCGTCTATCGAAAAAAAACAATGAGCTGTTGATGCAACACTACATGCAGGCTTTGGAAGTGTCCCGGTTAGCCCATGAGTTGGTGACTTTATTGGGGGGTAAGGCCCCGTATAACCATGGCCTTTTGGCCGGAGGAAGCACCGTCCCGCCAGCGCCGGATATCCTGGCAGATTTCCAATCAAAATTGCACAAGGTAAGAGACTTCATCAAAAATGTGATGATTGCCGATATTAATACCCTGGCAGAGGCCTACCCGGATTACTATCACATCGGTACCAGGACCCCCAATTTTTTGGAGTACGGTCTTTTTCCCCACGACCAGTACGACCGCGATAGGCATTTCCCCGCCGGGGTTGTGATTGAGGGGCGAATGCAAAAACTGGAAACCAGTCTAATAACGGAGCATTTGCACAATTCCTGGTATGCCGGTAATGACCAACCACAACATCCGACCCAGGGCAAAACAGAACCAGACCGGGAGAAACCGGGAGCATACTCCTGGATAAAGGCGCCCCGGTATGCAGGTAAGGTCATGGAAGGGGGGCCTTTGGGCCGGCTCTGGATCAGGGGGGACTACCGGAGTGGTGTCTCGGTTATGGACAGGAATATGGCCCGTGTGTTGGAAACAGAAATAATAGCCGATTTAATGGAGGGCTGGTTAACAGAACTGGAGCCAGGAGCGCCGGTTTTCAACAGTTTTGATGTACCACGGGAGGCAGAGGGGGTTGGCCTCACGGGAGCTATGCGTGGTCCCTTGGGTCACTGGCTGCGAATTGAAAAAGGAAGGATTACCCATTACCAGATTATCACACCAACGGCCTGGAATTTTTCACCCCGGGATGCTTCTGGTCAGTTGGGACCGGTGGAGGAGGCGCTGATCGGGACACCCATTGAGGACGAGAAGGGGCCGGTGGAAATAGGTAGGGTGGTCCGCTCCTTCGACGTGTGTTCCGCTTGTGCCACCCATTGACCATAATTGGTGTTGCATTCGTTAACCGGGACAATTTGTCTAAGCCTGGAGGTGGCTTCGTGAGGTCACTGTTACCGATTATAAAAGGGAAAAAGCCCAGGCATCCGCTACTCGCCCGGCTGCTTCACTGGGTATATGCCCCAGCCGTACTGGCAGGTATCCTAAGCGGTTTTTACCTTACCAGGCCTTTTCCGTCCCAGGGCTTTAGCAAGGTAGAATCTGCCCAGAAAACCCATTTTGTTGCCCAGTACCTGTTGATTTGCTCGTACCTGGCCAGGATATATCAGGCCTACTTCACCAAAGATTACCAAGAGATCCTTCCTGGCTTTAATGATATGGCGGGATTACCCAGGTTTTTGCAGTATGAGTTGTTTCTATCCCAAAAGAAGCCCAAGTACAAAAAGTACAATCCAGGCCAGAAAATCCTGTTTACCGGTTTAGGTCTGCTCATACCCCTGCAGATCATCACTGGATTAGCCCTGTATAAACCTAACTCTCTACAAAAGACAGTAGTCCTGGCCGGAGGTCTTGGCCCGTTGCGCAAATGGCACTACTTGGCAGGTGTGGCCGTTTTCGCCCTCTCAGCAGGTCACATTTATTTTGCCTGCACCCACGACCCTAACAAACTGAAATCTATCTTTACCGGTTATGAATAAGATCGGGTATCTACCCCTACCCATAGCGTCTTTAACAGGCAACGGACGGTAGAGTGCCTGGTCTAGATTCTGGGTAGATGCGCGGTATATCTATTCTTAAGAGCAGGAAAGGAAATGGGAACGGGGAAATAAATAATAATAACGACCGTTTGCAACCTTGGGCAGAAGGGCGGAACTTGGGGATGGACAGGGGCAAATACGTTCTGGGCATCGACCTGGGAGGAACGAAGATCGCCGCAGGTCTGGTTGACTCCGGCGGGGAAGTGAGTAATTACTGCCTGGTACCCACCGGTGCGGCCGATGGTGTGGAGGCGGTGATTAACAGGATTGTTTTGGCTGCCAAACAGGCCATGGCCGGGTACGGAGAAAAGATCGATGCGGTGGGGGTAGGTTTTCCGGGGCTGGCAGACCCCCGCACAGGGATGACCACTGCACCACCCAACCTGCCGGGATGGGGCGAGGTGCCCCTGGGGGCGATGCTGCAGACCGCCCTTGCCCTGCCGGTATTTGTGGACAATGACGCCAATGCTGCCGCATTGGGGGAAAACCTTTTCGGTGCTGGTAGGGGTTGCCAGGAGGTGGTCTACATTACGGTAAGCACCGGCATCGGGGGTGGCATTATTACCAGCGGCAGGCTGATGCACGGCTTTGGAGGCGGTGCAGGCGAGGTAGGCCACATGATCCTGGACCCCGGTGGGCCCGCGTGCAGGTGTGGCGGCCGCGGTTGCTGGGAAGCTTTGAGTTCCGGCACAGCCATCGCCCGGGAGGCCCAGCGGCGGATCCAAAATGGTGAGCATAGCCGGGTGACAGTGCTGGCAGGTGATGGGCCAATCCGGGCGGAACACGTTTTCCAGGCCCAGGCGGAGGGCGATGCCCTGGCGATGGAGGTCATAGACCGGGCCATACAGTACCTGGGACTTGGGGTGGCCAACCTGGTCAATGTCCTGAATCCCCAGCGGGTGATCATCGGCGGTGGAGTGGCCAGGGCTGGGGACCCGGTGTTTGTTCCCCTGCGGGAGAGGGTACGGCAAATGGCCTTTGGGCGGGCCCGGGAGGTGGAGATCCTGCCTGCTGGTCTTGCTCACCTGTCCGGCGTGGTGGGGGCGGCCACCCTGGCCTTTGCGGCCGGTAGCAACAGTCAATGCTTGTAGCGGGGTGGGTGATGGGGATATGCAGGAGGAGTGGGTTTTTGTTTACGGCACACTGTTACGAGGGATGGCCAACCACCACCTGATGGAAAAATATGCTCTTGTGGTGGTACCCGCCTTTTGTGCCGGTGAACTGCGTCACCTGGTGGAGGAAGGGTACCCTATGCTCTTAACGGAGCCGGGGGAGGGCGGCAGTAGCGGGTACGTTGTGCACGGAGAACTGGTGCTGTTAGGAAAGCCCGAGGAGGTGCTACCTGTGCTGGACTGGCTGGAAGACTACCACCCTGAAGGTGACCAGACCAGCATGTACCTTCGGGTGAAACGTAGTGTGACCAGGAAAGATACTGGTTTAACAGTCATGGCCCATACCTATGTGTGTCCCCCTGAGCAGGCTTCAGGGGTGAGGGCGAGGAGTGTGGAAGTGCCGGGCGGGGACTGGCGTCGTTTCCAGCAGGGCCGTTCGGCGTGCCAAAAGGAAATCCCGTTGTTGTGCCGAAATTCTACCGGGGAGTAGCATACCATGCGTGTGAAATATAAAATCTGGCTGGAAGATGGGGACAGGATATTTAGCGATGGTCTTGCCCTTCTCCTAAAAACCATTGATGATGAGGGCTCCATTAACCGGGCGGCCCAGCAGTTGAATATGTCCTACCGGCAGGCTTGGGGTCATGTGAAAAAGGCGGAGCAGCGGTTGGGTTTTGCCTTACTTGATAAAAAGGTTGGAGGAGAGGCGGGAGGCGGTGCCGAACTAACAGATTCGGCCAGGGGTTTTATGCAAAAATACCTACAGTTCCGCAGCGAGGTTCATGACGCCATTACTCAGATATTTAAGCGCAATTTCACATAAAACCTTACACCATTTGCTGCCTGGGAAGGCAATAATTATTTGATTGCGTTATGCATAGTGAAACATAACGAAAACATTTTTTCATTTCTGTGCAAGGGGATATCTGGTTGGAGGGGAAGGAGACGGAATGGGGGATGTTCGCAAGAAACAGGTTCTCACCGGGATGCTTGCCTTGATAGTGATTTTGACGGTGTTTGGATGCAGCAAACCAGGGGAAGGGGTCAAGTCAAAGTCGGAAAACAGGGATATCATTCTGGCCACAACCACCAGCACCCGGGACAGCGGTCTGCTGGATGTATTGATTCCCGTGTTTGAACAACAAACCGGCTATAGGGTCAAAACCATTGCCGTCGGTACTGGCCAGGCCCTGGCCATGGGAGAGCGGGGGGAAGCGGATGTCCTGCTGGCCCACTCCCCAGCGGCTGAAAAAAAATTGGTGGAATCGGGGGCTGTCATTAGTAGGCATCTGGTTATGTACAACGATTTCATCCTGGTGGGTCCACCGGATGACCCTGCCGGGGTCAGCAAAGAAATTTCCGTATCCCGTGCCTTTGCCCAGATTGCTGCAGGTAGGCGGTTGTTTGTATCCCGGGGTGATGATTCCGGTACCCACAAAAAGGAGATGGAGATATGGCAGTCAACGGGGATTAAACCTGCCGGTTCGTGGTATCAGGAAACGGGGTCAGGGATGGGCCAGACCCTTAATGTGGCGGCGGAAAAGGGCGGGTATACCCTGACCGACCGTGCAACCTACCTGGCCCTGGAAAAGAACCTGGGATTGGCAGTGATGGTAGAAGGGGAAGGGCTGTTATTGAATCCTTATCATGTCATGGGGGTTAATCCGGCCATGTTTACCAGGGTGAATGGTATCGGCGGACGTGCTTTGATCGAATTTCTACTTTCCGCAGAAGCCCAGGAAGTGATTGCAGGTTACGATGTAGAGAAATATGGACAACCCCTGTTCTTTGCCGGTGCTGGTAGAACAGAGGATGACCTGTTGCAGTAAACCCGACCAATTGGTAAAACTCCGGCGATTGCCTGAAAGATGTTAATGTTGTTTTACCCCGAATATAATGGGAGTGATTTTGTGGATTTAATCCTGGAAGGTCTACAGCAGGCGATCATGCTTTTGGTCACCGTTGACCGTGAGGTACTACGGGTGACATTATTATCCATTTATATCTCAGGTTCTGCGACAATGCTGGCGGTGGTGCTAGGATTGCCTGCCGGCCTCTGTCTAGCCCTGACTAACTTTCGGGGGCGGCACACGGCGGTTACCCTGGTCAACACAGGCATGGGACTGCCTCCCGTGGTGGTGGGGCTGGTGGTAAGCATCATGCTTTGGCGTTACGGACCATTTGGTTACCTTAACCTTATGTATACCCCGACGGCCATGGTTATCGCCCAGGCTATCATCGCCACACCACTGGTGATCGGTTTTACCATGGCAGGTATTCAGCAGTTGCCGCCCAAGTTGGCTACTCAAATCCTGGCCCTGGGTGCATCCCGAATGCAGTTGTGGTGGCTGCTGTTGCGGGAGGC
>DDKM01000027.1 GCA_002339345.1 Firmicutes bacterium UBA2598
GCTTGCATACCGGCCAAAATAGAAACGATTAACACCCGCCACCTGGCGGGATTTTATTTTTTCCAGTTGGTTGATTAGCCGAAGTTAAATTGGTATATTATTGCAGGGTGATTCAATGATCTTATTTGTCATTGCTTCGGGTATTGTGGGTGGATTTATCGGTTGGATAACCAACAGGCTGGCCATTAAACTAATATTCCGCCCCCATGCCCCTTTCCGGATAGGTCCCTTTTACCTCCAGGGTTTAATTCCCCGCCGCAGGCAGCAGATCGCCAACACTATCGGTCAGGTAGTGGAAAAGGATCTTCTGTCAATCCGAGACCTTGCCCTATACCTATCAGGGCCGGGTTTGCAGAGCAGGGTTGGGGAGATTTTGGCCCTTCGAGCCGGTGCCTACCTTCGTTCCCGGTTGCCGTTTGTAATTCCAGGTCCTGTGCGTGAACTACTGGGGCAAGCCGTAGAGGAAATGCTGCGCAGGGAAGCTCCCCTTTTTTTATCCGACCTAGCATCGGATCTGCCCAATGAGCTGCAACAGGAACTGGATCTTGCTGCGGTAATCGAAAAAAAAATAAACCAGCTGGATCTGAACGAGTTGGAAAATCTGGTGATGCGGGTGGCGTCCAGTGAGTTAAGACATATCGAAGTCCTTGGGGCGTTAATCGGGTTTTGCATCGGGTTAATCCAAGCTGGGTTGTTTAATCTGGCCCAGATTTATGGTGGCAAAGGTATGGGCATTTGACAACCCATTGATGTCAAATTATAATTTGATTTACAGGCAATGAAGGGGTAGTAGGGCATAGGAAAGCCACCAGAGAAGAGAGGTCTAAGGCTGAAAGCCTCTCTGGCCGTACCGCCTGAAGACCGCCCCCAAGCTGTGAACCGGAAAATTGAAGTATGGTTCACCGGTAGCCGCCGTTAGGGCTTTAAGTGGGGCTTTGCCCAAAAAGGGTGGAACCACGGGATTACTGTCTCGTCCCTTATCGGGGTGAGGCTTTTTTAATTTCCAGAAGGGGAGGAGAGTTAGCATGGATAGAATTAAAATCACCCTGAAGGATGGGTCGGTGCGGGAAGTGGAAAAAGGCACCACACCTGGTCAAGTGGCTGCAACCATGGGCCATCGCCTGGCCAAGGAAGCTGTGGTTGCCAAGGCAGGTGAACATGTGGTGGATCTATCTACACCTCTTACAGATGATGGTAAACTGGAAATTTACACCTTCGAACAGGTAGAGGGGCAATTGGCTTTCCGCCACAGCGCAGCCCACGTTTTAGCCCAGGCAGTGCAACATCTATTCCCTGGTACCCGCCTGGGAATTGGACCGGCCATCGCCGAGGGCTTCTATTATGACTTTGATTCGGATCACACCTTTACTCCGGCTGACCTGGAGGCCATCGAAGAGGAAATGTATCGTATCATCAATGAGGATTATCCATTTGTCAGACAAGAGATGGACCGATCGGAGGCCATAAGCTTTTTTGAGAAGTTAGGAGAATTTTACAAGGTGGAATTGATCAGGGAACTACCCCAGGGGGTTCCTATCAGTATCTATCGGCAGGGAGATTTTGTGGATCTCTGTGCCGGCCCCCATTTGCCATCCACAGGACGATTAAAGGCGATTAAACTCCTCAATTTGGCTGGCGCATATTGGAGGGGCAGTGAAAAGAATAAGATGCTGCAGCGTATTTATGGTACGGCCTTTCCCTCCCAAACCCAGTTGGAAGAGTATTTGATCAAACTGGAGGAAGCCAAAAAGAGGGATCACAGGAAACTTGGCGCCCAGTTAGATCTGTTCAGTATTCAGGATGAAGGGCCCGGCTTCCCTTGCTTTCATCCAAAGGGTATGGTAATTAGGAATGAATTGGAGTCCTTCTGGCGGCGGGAGCACCGTAAACGGGGCTATTTGGAGATAAAGACACCCATCATCCTCCATCGTAGCCTATGGGAGCGGTCCGGGCATTGGGAGCACTACAAGGAAAATATGTACTTCACCAGCATAGATGAAGATGACTATGCCATTAAGCCTATGAATTGTCCTGGGGCAATGCTGGTTTACCGGTCCAGTCAGCACAGTTACCGGGATTTTCCCCTGCGCCTGGCGGAACTGGGGCTGGTGCACAGGCATGAAAAGTCCGGAGTGCTACACGGCCTAATGAGGGTACGGGCCTTTACCCAGGATGATTCCCATATATTTATGCTGCCTTCGCAAATTACGGCAGAGATAAAGGGTGTTATCGAGCTTGTGGACGATTTTTACCGCCTTTTTGGTTTTGACTATCATGTGGAACTGTCTACCCGTCCAGAAAAATCCATGGGTTCTGATGCAGATTGGGAACACGCTACTTCCGCACTACGGCAGGCTCTGGAGGAAAAGGGAATGCCGTACCAGATAAACGAAGGTGATGGAGCTTTTTACGGCCCGAAGATTGATTTTCATTTAAGGGATACCCTTGGCCGGACATGGCAATGTGGTACCATCCAGCTGGATTTTCAGATGCCGGAGAAGTTTGACCTAAATTACATTGGGGAGGACGGGCAGAAACATCGTCCGGTGATGATCCATAGGGTGATCTTTGGCAGCATCGAGAGGTTTATCGGGATTCTTACCGAACACTACGGTGGTGCTTTCCCTCTATGGCTGGCCCCCACCCAGGTGAAAATCTTGCCAATCACGGATCGCCAGCACGATTACGCCTATCAGGTCAAGGACCAGTTGGCTAGGAACGGTGTCAGGGTGGAAGTGGATGCCAGAAGTGAAAAAATAGGTTACAAGATTCGAGAAAGCCAACTGGAAAAGATACCCTACGTCCTGGTTGTGGGGGAAAAGGAAGCCGCGGGGGGACAAGTGGCTGTTCGCCAGCGGGGTGCCGGTGATCTTGGTGTACGGGATCTATCTGATTTTATCCAACAGGTAACCCAGGAGATCGCGGAGCCTAGGGAGCGTAGATAATAATCTGGGTTTCCGCTTTTTGGTTGACGGGGCTTGTTATTTATGGTACACTAGCTTCGAATTTTATATCATGAAGCAGAAGCCATCCGCTTCTCACCTTTCGGCGCCCATTGGCAGCCAGTCAGGTCAAGTATTGAACGACAGTCCTATTTTTGCTTGTCGGGCGGGTGGCTTATTGCCACCCGAGTTTTTTATGGATGGCTAAGGAAAGGATGGAGGTGACAAATTATTAATAAAGACGAACCACGGATTAACGAGGAAATCCGGGCTAAAGAGGTACGGCTGATTGATACTGATGGTGAGCAACTGGGGATTTTCTCTGCTCGAGATGCTCTGCGGGTGGCACAGGACAAAGGTCTAGATTTGGTAGAAGTGGCACCTGCTGCCCGGCCGCCGGTTTGCCGCATCATGGATTACGGTAAATACCGGTTTGAACAGGGGAAAAGGGAAAGGGAAGCTAGGAAAAAGCAAAAGGTAATTACCATCAAAGAAGTTAAGCTGCGCCTCGGCATTGAAGACCACGACTTTCACGTCAAGGCCCGGAACGCCATGCGTTTCCTGCAAGACGGGGACAAGGTGAAGGTGACCATCATGTTTCGCGGCCGGGAAATCACCCATTCTGATCTAGGTAAAGTTTTATGTGACAGGTTAGCGGAACAACTGAAAGACGTGAGCAATGTTGAACGGCCGCCCAAGGTGGAAGGTCGCAATATGATCATGATTTTAACGCCTAAGCAACAGCAACCACACGAATAACAGAGAGGAGGCAACGCATATGCCAAAGATGAAGACACACCGCGGTGCAGCCAAGCGGTTCAAGGTAACTGGTACAGGAAAAGTGAAGCGTGCCAAAGCATTTAAAAGCCACATCCTGGAAAAGAAATCGGCCAAACGTAAACGGAGTCTGCGTCAGCCTGGCATAGTCAGTCCATCGGATCAGAAGCGGATTGCCCGTTTGATACCGTACCTATTATCATAAGCAAATACGCCCTCGAAGGGAGGACAATATAAATGGCCCGTGTTAAAGGTGGTACCGTAACCCGCCGCCGTCATAAAAAAATTCTCAAATTGGCCAAAGGTTATTTTGGTTCCAAGTCCAAACTATTCAGGCCGGCTAACGAGCAGGTATTGAAATCCGTGGCCTATGCCTATGCCCACCGTAAAAAGCGGAAGGGGGATTTCCGCAAGCTTTGGATTGCCAGGATCAACGCTGCAGCCCGGATGAATGGAATGTCCTACAGTCGTTTAATCAGCGGCATGCGCCAGTCTGGCATTGAAATCAACAGGAAAATGCTGGCTGACTTGGCTGTTAAAGACCAGGCCGCTTTTACGAAGCTGGTGGATACAGTTAAGTCTGCCCAAAATCGTTAACGCTAAAAAGGTGACAAAAGGTCACCTTTTTGTTTGTAAGGGATGGATATGCGGTTGGGGAGGTGGACGCCCGTGTCCAGCCATATAACCATAACTTCGATGGACAATCAGTGGATCAAAAAAGCGAGAAGCCTGCTCACCAAAAAGGGGCGTATAAGGTCGGGGTGTTTTCTATTGGAAGGTAAAAAGCCCCTGCTGGAAGCTATCACCCATGGATGGGTAGTAAAATATCTTCTTTTCGATGGTGCCTTGCAAAATGAGCAGCCCATGGTGGAGTTGCAAGAACTGGCCTATGCCGCCGGAATTTCCACTTTTTATGTGGCCCCAGGCGTTTTCAGGCAGTTGGTGGATACCCAAACCCCACAGGGAGTGGCCGGTGTGATTGGGATACCAGATTGGACCCTTGGACAGGTTTTCCGGGGAGAACGGCCGCTGGTGCTGATTGTGGATGGTGTTCAGGATCCTGGTAACCTTGGCACCTTATTACGTACAGCCCTTGCTGCCGGAGCTGCGGGTGCCCTGTTAACCAAGGGAACCGTTGATCCTTACAGTCCAAAGACAGTTCGCGCTGCGGCAGGAGCATTATTACAATTGCCGGTTTTACTCGATTTATCTTTGGAGGAAATTATGCATACCGTGGCCATCCATGGGATAAAAGTGGTGGTGGGGGATGTTGCCGCTACCCGGCCTCACTATGGGGTGGATCTAACCGCCGGGGTGGCAGTCATGGTGGGCAATGAAGGTCAGGGGGTACAAAAAGCCCGCTTAGGGCCGGAATGTGAGCTGGTAAAAATACCCATGCCAGGCCCCGCCCAATCCCTGAACGTAGCTGTTGCTGCAGGAATTATCCTTTTTGAAGCGGTCAGACAGCGACAGGAGTAAAGGGCCCGTTGCTTGCAAAGGGAAACCAGCCTGTGCTATAATTCATTACGAAAGGCCCCCCAAAAAGAACGGAAAGGTTGTGGGTATTATGTTCCTGCCTGCCGAAATTTTTTGGAGGATTTTTGAAAAGACCGGTTCAATCAGGGCCTATATCATGTACAAGCGACTCCTTTTGCAGTAACAGTATGTATGGTAAATGCGGTGAGTGGGAGAGTAGCCAGAATTGCTTCTAACAGGGAGGTAGGGCCGTGACTGAGAGCCCTATCGAGAAACAGCTTGGTGAAGTTCGCCCAGGAGCAGCAGGCTGAAAGGCACAGTAGGTCTCGCCGGTGTTCCGCCGTTACCGGAAGTGGAGTGAATCTATCTTTGTAGATTAACTGGGGTGGTACCGCGGAAGATGCTTTCGTCCCTGATGGGAGAAGGCTTTTTTTATTTGGGCAATGATTGTGATAAGGAGGAACAAGCGGTGTATACCAAACTGGCGGAGCTAAGGGAAATGGCGAAGCAGCTGATTGAAAAGGCCTCTACCTGCGAAGAACTTGAGGATATCAGAGTGAAGATCCTGGGGAAGAAGGGGGAGCTAACCCAGATCTTGCGGTCATTGGGAGAATTACCACCGGAGGAGCGCCCGTTAGTCGGGCAAAAGGCCAATGAAATACGGGATGACCTTGAAAAACACCTTGGCGAGGCTCTTCTGGCCATCCGGCGCACTGAGCAGCAAGTCCGCCTGGATAGGGAAACCATTGATATTACTCTGCCAGGACGACCTCCCGGCTTGGGACGAAGGCATCCTTTGACCCAAGTTGTGGATCAAATCAAAGAGATTTTCATCGGAATGGGGTATTCCATTGCGGAGGGGCCGGAGGTGGAATCCGATTACTATAACTTTGAGGCATTGAATCTTCCCAGGGAACATCCCGCCCGTGACATGCAGGACTCCTTCTACATATCCGAGGAGGTGCTATTACGTACACATACCTCACCTGTGCAGGTACGCACCATGGAGCGGATGTATCCAGAAGTACCGATTCGTATTATTTGCCCGGGCAAGGTCTATCGCCGTGACGATGATGCCACCCACTCACCGATGTTTCATCAAGTAGAAGGATTGCTGGTGGATTACCGGGTGACCATGGCCGATCTTAAGGGAACCCTGCTGGCCTTTGCCAGACAGATGTTCGGTGGTGACCGGCAGATTAGGCTTCGTCCTTCATTTTTCCCCTTTACCGAGCCAAGCGCCGAGGTTGATATATCATGTATGATGTGTGGCGGCAGCGGATGCCGGGTATGCTCCAACACAGGGTGGTTGGAAATCCTCGGCTGCGGCATGGTTCATCCCCAGGTGCTAGCCAACGTCGGTTATGATCCCGAAAAGGTTAACGGTTTTGCCTTTGGGATGGGGGTTGAACGGATTACCATGCTTAAATACGGCATCGATGACCTGCGGTTACTGTTTGAAAACGACCTGCGTTTTTTAGCGCAGTTTTAGGGGGTGGCGTACCGTGCGTGTATCGTATAATTGGTTGAAGGAATACGTAGAAGTTGACCGTAATCCTGTAGATTTGGCCGCAGCCCTTACTCAAGCGGGAATAGCGGTGGAACAGGTGGAAGAATACCATGGCGGTCTAGAAGGGGTAGTTATCGGGCGGATTATGGACATCGAACCCCATCCCCACGCGGAGCACCTTAAGGTTTGTAAGGTTAGCATTGGTGCGAATTCCCTGCTCACCTTGGTTTCCGGTGCTCCCAATCTGGCATGTGGCATTCTGGTGCCGGTAGCAGTGGAGGGAGCAGTTCTGCCGGGTGGAAAGGCTATCACCAACACCGTTTTTCGGGGTATACTGTCCCAAGGGATGCTCTGTTCCGCTGTTGAACTTGGACTTCCCGATGATGGCAGCGGTGGGATTATGGTTCTGCCCGGTACCGCCCAAGAGGGACTGCCTGTGTCTGCCTGTCTGGGTCTGGCTGATTCGGTGATGGTGTTAGAGCTGACACCAAACAGGGCGGATTGCTTGGCCATGGTCAACGTGGCGCGGGAAGTGGCTGCTATTACCGGCAGTTCCTTTAAGCCACCCGAAACGATACTGGAGCCCGGGAGTAAGGACGCCGCCGAGTATACGAAGGTGGATATCCTGGAACCGGAGCTGTGCCAAAGATATGTGGCCAAGATCATTGAAGGTGTGACGGTTGGCCCCTCGCCAGCCTGGATGAGGCACCGGCTGGAGGCTGCCGGAATTCGATCAATCAATAATATTGTGGATGTGACCAATTATGTGATGCTGGAAATGGGGCAACCGCTGCACGCATTTGATTATCACACCCTAGCCGAAGGGCGGATTGAAGTACGGCGCGCCAGAACGGGCGAGGAGATTATCAGCCTTGATGGGGTGACCAGAGTGCTGGATCCGGAAATGCTGGTTATTGCCGATGGCAGTGGCCCTGTGGCCATTGCCGGGGTGATGGGAGGTCTGGCCACTGAGATTACCGGCACCACCACTACGGTGTTGCTGGAATCAGCTCATTTCCATCCCCAATCCATCCGCAAAACATCCCGCCGGTTATCCCTACGGTCGGAATCCTCCATGCGATTTGAAAAGGGAGTGGATCTGGCAGGCTGTCGGGCCGCAGCGGATCGAGCCGCTCAATTGATGGTAATGATAGGGGGTGGCCGGGTTGCCCAAGGGGCGGTTGATGTATTCCCCGGCGAGGTTAAACCAGTAATGGTAAACTTGCGAATCCGCAGGGTAAATGAAATATTGGGTACCACATTGACCATGGATGAGGTTGCGTCAATTATGGATCGGCTTAGCTTTCCCTACCGTGTCCAGGAAGGTTTGGCCCTTGTAGTGAGTGTCCCAACCTATAGAGGGGATATCGGGAAGGAGATTGACTTGATAGAAGAGGTGGCCCGCCTGTATGGGTACCACCTCATTCCCAGCACACTACCCCATGGTCCGGTAAATGCAGGACGTACACGGTCCCAGCGCCTTGAAGATCGTTGCCATACCTTACTGGAGGCCATGGGATTAACGGAGGTTATCACCTATAGTTTTATCAATCCCAGTGCATTTGATCGGCTGCAATTGCCACCCGAACACCCTTGGCGTACCGTGGTAGAGATCAGAAACCCCCTGAGCGAGGAACAACGGGTGATGCGACCGACCCTCCTGCATGGGTTGCTTGAAGTGGCTGCTCGCAATACCAACCGCCGGATGGGTAATCTGGCTCTATTTGAAATAGGAAGGGCATTTGTACCGCAAAAAGGCAAACAACTGCCCGATGAACCTTTGAAGTTGGGTGTGGTGGCCACCGGAGAAATTGATCGCGGCTGGCAGGAAAAACCCTTGGCCGTCGATTTTTACATGTTAAAGGGTGTACTGGAGGAATTGCTCGGACGGCTCGGACTTGATGACTATGACATCAGGCGGGGAGAGCATCCGTCATGTCATCCGGGGCGTACGGGTAAGGTTTCCCTCAATGGGACGGAAGTCGGGTTTATTGGCGAACTGCATCCTGCGGTGATGGAGGAGTATGGCCTGACAAGGCGCTGCTATGTTTTTGAACTGGATTTGGGGCATGTGGCGGCACAGGCGGCTGATTACCGTTTTTATAAGGCGATTCCCCGTTTTCCATCGGTAACCAGGGATGTCGCTTTGCTAGTGGATCAAACCCTGCCTGCATCTGATGTTGAAAGAGTGATTATCGGGGCAGGGGGACCGCTTCTCCAACAAGTGCGGCTGTTTGATGTTTACCAGGGTGGGCAGGTTCCGCCCGGCAAACGCAGTTTGGCCTATTCCCTGATGTTTCAGAATATGGAAAAAACCCTTACCGACGGGGAGGTTAATGCCATTATGCAGGTTATCCGCACCACTCTGGTAGAGACCCTGGGGGCGGAGTTGCGTTAGAACAGCCAGCAGGATTTTTGGGGATTGCTGGCGAATGGTTGGGAAAAGCTGGTCCGCGGGGGGAAGGCTATGGCCATCAAAACTGAGGAAAGGAACCAACATGCCCGGGTAGCGGTGCGGATTTTGAACCAGGAATATATTCTAAAAGGAACTGAATCTCCTCAATATATGGAAATGCTGGCGTCTCATGTAGATAATAAGATGCGGCAAATAACCCAGAGATACCCTACCCTTTCAGTTCAGAAGGTGGCAGTACTGGCTTCTCTCCAGCTAGCGGATGATTTAATTAAGCTGCGGGAGGACTACGATGCACTGATTCGCCTAATTGAAGAAGAAAAAAAGGGGTGATGGAGCAAAAACGCCTTCGGGCGTTTTTGCTATTCCCCAATGGGGTACATTAGGGGAGAAAAGGGTGATGAGTGGGCTATGACCAATCTGGAAATTACATGGGTTCTGGCGGAGATTGCTGATCTGCTGGAGCTTGGTGGTGAGAATCCCTTTAAGGTGAAAGCCTACCGGCAGGCGGTACGCGTCCTCCACCACCTGCCGGAACCCGTAGCGGTAATGGCCCAGCGAGGGGAGCTGGCCAAACTGCCAGGCTTTGGTAAGACCATTGTGGCCACGGTGAAAGAGTTACTATCCACCGGTACCTGCACATCTTTGGCTCGGTTGCGGGAAGAGGTACCCGCCGGATTACGTGAAATGCTTGCTATTCCCGGGTTGGGAGTGCGGTCTATTCGGACTATTTACAGCCATTTGGGGATTTCTACTCTGGCTGAACTGGAACAGGCCGCCAGAGAAAAGCGATTGCGCACCTTACCCGGCATCGGGACTAAAAGCGAATTAACCGTACTGCGTAATATTGAGATGTTTCGCCAGCAGCACGGACGCTTTCCCCTGGGCGTGGCCCTTCCCTTTGCCAATCAATTGGTGGCAGAAGTCCGGACATTGCCAGGGGTGGAGCGGGCGGAAATAGCAGGTGATGTCCGGCGTGGTGAGGAGATGGTGGAAACTGCCCGTATCGTGGTGGGGGCCGATGAACCGGATCGGGTTTTGGAAGTCATTGCAGGACATCCTCAGGCGGCAAGGGACACTGTCAGGGAAGGCCCTTCCATTTCCTTTAGAACATGGATGGGGCTGGCGGTGAAGGTAACCGTTGTATCCAGAAAAGATTTTATATGGGAATGGTTTTTGGCCACCGGTTCCCGTGCCCATACTAACAGGGTGGCGGAAATGGCTAGCGGTAACCGGATTCCTCCCAATCGTTTGAACTCCGGCTCCTTTCTACAGGAGGAATGGGAAATCTACAGCCTATTAGGGCTACCCTACATTCCGCCGGAGATTCGGGAAAACTGCGGGGAACTGGAAGCGGCAAAAGATGGCAGCTTGCCGGAACTGCTGTTACCGGAAAATATCAAAGGGGATCTACATATTCACACAATGTGGAGTGATGGGTTGAATACAATAGAGGAAATGGCCAAGGCGGCATATGCCATGGGGTATGAGTATCTTGCCATCACAGATCATTCCCATTCTCTAGCCATTGCCAACGGCTTATCCGTGGAAAGGTTGCAGGAGCAATGGGAGGAAATTCGGGACTTGAACCGGCAGAACTTAGGGATTAGATTATTTACCGGGGTGGAAGTGGATATTCTCGCAGATGGTCGGCTGGATTATCCTGATGAAGTGTTGGCCCAGGCTGATGTGGTAATAGCCTCAATCCATTCGGGTTTTCGTCAGGAAGCGGAAAAAATCACCACCCGGATAGAAGGGGCTATGAAAAACCCCCATGTAGATATTGTAGCCCACCCTACCGGTAGAATGCTGGGCAGGCGGCGCCCCTACGATATCCAGATTGAAAGGGTGTTGGATCTGGCTGCCCGTACTGGAACTTGGCTGGAAATTAACGCCTTTCCCGATCGACTGGATTTGTGTGACAAACACGCCCGCCAGTGCAAGGATATGGAAATTCCCATCGTAATAAATACAGATGCCCATGACGTCAACCGGTTGCAGGAGATGCTCTACGGAGTAATCACCGCGCGGAGGGGTTGGCTGACTGTCGATGATGTGATGAACACCAGGAGTTTCGACCAAATTACCCGGGTTTTGGGGGCTAAGGGTAAGAAAAAATGATTTTATCGGAGGTGTCAAAGGTGTTAATCCAGGAAATCTACCAGCTGGCGGTGGAGATAGGAATTGCCAGCGATCCGCGCGGGGCTGACCAGGTGCGGGAGGATCTGGAAAGGATTAAGCGAGAATATGAAGAAAAACCAGCCCGGGAAAAGGAGGACTTTGATACCGAGCGGCTGAACAACCCGTATAGTGACACCAGGGTATTATATGGAGACGGCCAGCGTTCGGTACAAAGAGTTTTGGCCGGGATTGATATTGACGGAGCGGAAATGCTGCTAGCCGACCGTCTAACGGAGAGGGGTAATCCCATTGATATGGTGATCTCCCATCATCCTGAAGGCAAGGCTCTTGCCGCCCTCCATGAAGTAATGCACCTGCAAGAGGATATCCTGCACAGGTTAGGAGTACCCATTAATGTGGCGGAAGGAATGTTATCCGAACGGATCCGGGAGGTGCAAAGGGCGGTCATGCCCATCAACCACAACCGGGCGGTGGATATGGCCAGATTATTAGACATACCTTTGATGTGTGTTCATACACCGGCGGATAACCTGGTGACCAAATATCTGCATAATCTGATCGCCGAAAGGAAACCGCGGACAGTTGGGGATGTGGTAGAGATACTGAAGGGTGTGCCTGAGTTTAAGTATGCCGTTAGCCTGCAGGCGGGGCCGCAGATCATCTGCGGGTCCAAGGAACGGCGCGCCGGTAAGGTGTTTGTGGATATGACGGGAGGGACCAGCGGGTCGGAAAACTCCTATGAAAAGTTGGCGCAAGCCGGGGTGGGAACCATTGTGGGGATGCACATGAGTGATAAGCACCGCAAGGAAGCGGAGAAAAACCATCTCAATGTAATCATTGCCGGCCACATTGCCAGTGATTCCCTGGGGATGAACCTGTTTCTAGACCGCTTGGAAGCCGGTGGTGTTTCCATCATTCCGTGTGGCGGGATGTACCGGTTTAGCAGGAATGAATAAACAGGGAAGGACACCGGAAATCCTCGCTCCGGCAGGAAGTATGGAAGCATTATGGGCTGGATTGAACAGCGGAGCAGATGCCGTATACTTGGGTGGGAAGGAGTTCAGTGCCCGCCAGTATGCTGCCAACTTTGACCTGGAGGAAATCAAAGAAGCCATCCGCTATGCCCATGGGCGGGCCGCCAGGCTGTATGTAACAGTAAACACTTTACTGGATAATCAAGAGCTCACAAGGGCGGTTGATTACCTGTACTTTTTGCTGCAGACCGGGGTGGATGCAGTTATCATCCAGGATTTGGGCTTGTTGAGGCTAGCGACTATGGTACTTCCGGAGTTGGAAGTACATGCCAGTACCCAGATGACCACCCATAATACGGAAGGTGTGCTATTTTTGAAGGCGGCTGGGGTAAAACGCGTTGTGCTGGCCAGGGAGTTAAGCCTGGCGGATATTCGCCATATTGGCGAGCAGTCAGGCATGGAACTGGAAGTTTTTGTGCATGGTGCCCTCTGTCTTGCCTATTCCGGCCAGTGTCTAATGAGCAGTATGATCGGGGGTCGTAGCGGCAACCGGGGCCGGTGTGCCCAGCCCTGCCGCCTACCCTATACCCTTACCGATAGGGAGGGAAAGCCCGTAGGGGACCTGGTTGACTGTCATTTATTGTCCACCAGGGATTTGAATACCCTGGCCCTGCTGCCGGATCTAGTTCAGGCGGGTATTTCTTCCTTTAAGTTTGAGGGAAGAATGAAACGGCCGGAATACGTGGCAACGGTTATCGGGATTTATCGTCAAGCCCTCGATAGGCTGATGGCCGAACCTGAGGGATGGCGGGATTTACCGGCGGAGCAGCGCGATCTAGCCCAAATTTTCAACCGGGATTTTACCACCGGGTACTTTTTAGCCAACCAGGGCATTGAAATGATGAGTTATGGACGACCAAACAACCGCGGGTTATATCTTGGCCGGGTGATCCGTACAAACCGGTCCTATCAAACTGCCACTATCAAACTGGAACAGGATCTGCACACCGGTGACGGCATTGAAGTGTGGGTGACCAAGGGTGGACGTCAGGGTACCACCATTAACCAAATTTTTCGGGATGGCCGGTTGGTGGAAAAGGTATCAGCCGGGGATGAGGTGGAAGTTTCTCTGCCTAAGGGCGTTCGATTGGGAGATAGGGTATTTAAGACTTCTGATGTTAGACTATTGGAAAGGGCCAAGCTGGCAGCGAAACCCCTGCCGGAAATTAAAGTACCGGTTACGGTACGGGTGGAGGCCAAGGTGGGGCAGACGCTCAAGGTGGAGTATCGTGATCAAGACGGGCATTGGGGTGTGGGCAATACCCGTGTGGTTGCGGAGGCAGCCAAGAAACACCCGCTAAATGAAGAAGTGCTTTGGGCCCAACTGGGGCGTCTGGGTGACACCCCGTTCATTCTGGACCGCCTGTTCATGGATATCCAACCCGGTCTAATGGTTCCCTTAAGCGAACTCAACCATGCGCGCCGGGAGGCGGTGGAGGATCTCCTGCGCCAGCGCCATCCCCAAGGGCAATACCCATCCCCCGCAGAATACCGGCAAAGACTGACTAAAGCCTTGGACCAGGAAGCATTTATGCACCGGGGTGGACGCCGGCGCCAACCGCGTTTGGCTGTAGCGGTGGGAGATCCGGCGGGGGTAGAAGCGGCCATCGTATCTGGGGCGGACAGGGTATATTTTGGCGGTGAACAACTGGCAAGACGGCCGTTTCCCCGAATCCAAGTTGAACTGGCTTTCCAGCGATGCCGGGATGCCGGGGTGGAAGGTTGGTTGTTAACACCGCGCATCTGGCACCCCAGAGAACGATCATCTGTCCTTAGCCAGTTGGAAACGGGATTTAGTGCTGGAGCAAACGGGGTGATGGTAGCAAACCTGGGTACTTTGGAGTTAGTGTTGCGGGAATTTCCACAGGCCCGGGTTTGGGCCGACTATCCCCTAAATCTCTACAATGATCAAGCTATTCTTTTCCTTTCTGATCGGGGAGTATATGGTTTTTGTCTATCTCCCGAATTGAATTTGGGTCAAATCAGGCAGATGCAATGCACCAAACGCTTTGAGGTGGAGTGTGTGATCCATGGTCAGATACCCCTTATGGTTTCTGAACACTGTACCATTGGTGCTGCCCTGGGCGGCAGAGCCCCATCAAATCCTTGCCGAAAGGTTTGCCGTCAAGGACGGTATGGCCTGCTTGACCGGAAGGGATATATTTTTCCGGTGGAGGTGGATCGGCAGTGCCGCATGTACATTTTCAACTCCAAGGAGTTGTGCCTGGCGGAGAATATAACGGATATTATGCAAGCGGGGGTATCCATGGTCAGAGTGGAGGCCAGGACCAGGGAAGACCATTATATTCGTAGGGTTACCGCTGCCTACCGGGCCATTCTGGAGGCACCGGATGAAATGAAAGCCCGTATTGGTGCTGCGCAAATGCAAAGTCTTGCGGAGTTGTCACCCCAAGGATTTACAAAAGGCCATTACTTTAGAGGGGTATTGTGAGGGTGGGTGAAGAGTGGTTGCAGGAAAATCAACGCATAAATTAGAATTGGATAAGGTGTTGGCTTTATTAAGGGAGGCCTGCTCCTGCAGCCTGGGCAGGGACCTGGTAGCCAGTTTAACACCGGTCATCGATTTGGCGGAAGCACAGCGGCTCCAGAAACAAACAACGGAGGCCAGTAATGTTTGGCGAATACACCCCCTGGTGCCCCTCGGCGGGATCAGGGATATCGGTGAGGCGGTGTCCCGGGCTCGTATTGGTGCCGTGTTGGACCCGGCTGAATTAATTGCTATTATGGATACCGTGGCCGCTTCCAGGCAGCTGCGCAGTTTCTTGCTGGGGATGGAAGGTTCATTCCCGTTGCTAAAAGAACTGGCAGGAGGGTTGGGCCTATTTCGCGACATTGAGCAGGAAATCGCCCGATGTATCAACGATGACGGTACCGTGTCGGATCAGGCTTCGCCTGAACTCGCCAGGGTTCGACAGCAGATTAAACAGGCCCAGATTAGGATCAAAACAAAACTGGATAGCATTATCCGTTCACCGGATCAACAGAAAATGTTACAGGATCTCCTAATCACAATCCGGGGTGATCGATATGTTGTTCCGGTAAAACAGGAGTATCGAGGTCAGTTTCCGGGTCTTATCCACGACATGTCCGCCAGCGGGGCTACACTTTTTATTGAACCCTTGGCGGTGGTGGAATTGAACAATGAGCTAAAAAGATTGGTAGGTGAAGAGGAAAGGGAAGTACAGGCTGTTTTGCGTCACCTGTCCGGGTTGATTAACCGGCATGTCCAGACACTTACCGATACCTTGGGTATCCTGGCCCAGTTGGACCTCATTCTGGCCAAGGGCAAGCTAAGTCAAAGCTATAGCGGGATTGAGCCGCGACTGCTCCCAAATGCCGTAATTAATATCCGGCAGGGCCGGCATCCGTTACTATCAGGCCAGGTGGTACCGATTTCCGTACACCTGGGTAAGGACTACGATATTCTGGTGATCACCGGCCCCAACACTGGTGGTAAAACGGTAACTTTAAAAACTATCGGGCTATTTGTATTGATGGCTCAATGCGGCCTGCACCTACCGGCGGAAACCGGGACGGAAATTGGTGTTTTCCGCCAGGTGTTTGTTGATATTGGCGATGAGCAAAGCATTGAACAGTCACTAAGCACCTTTTCCGCCCATATGTCCAATATTGTGTCGATTATTTCGGAAGTACAATCTGGTGCTCTGGTTCTACTGGATGAATTGGGAGCAGGCACAGATCCCACGGAAGGGGCCGCCCTCGCCATCGCCCTGCTGGAATACTTGCGGGAAAAGGGAGCCAAAGTTGTGGCGACAACCCATTACGGCCAGCTAAAAAGTTATGCCTACAATAACTCCAGGGTGGAGAATGCCAGCACCGAATTTGATGTAGAAAGCCTGCGTCCAACATACCGCCTGCTGGTGGGTATACCGGGAGGGAGTAATGCCTTTGAGATTGCCCGCCGGTTAGGTTTACCGGTGAGTATCATTGAGCATGCCAAGGCATCTATGGCTACGGAAGAGATAGATGCCGCAAATCTTATCCAACGGTTAACGGAGAACCAACTTCAGGCGGAAAAAGAAAGGGCGGAAGCCACGAGATTAAGGCAGGAAACTGCAAGGTTACGCGATGAGTTGGAGCTGCAAAGACAGGACCTAAGGGAAAAGGAAAACCAAATACTCTACCGTGTGCGGCAGGAGGCGGAAGACCTGATCAGCCGTGCCCGCCGAGAAGTGGATACCCTATTACAACAGTTAAGAACGAACTTGGCCAAGGAGGCGGAAAGGGCCCAGGTACAGGCGGCCCGCGAAGCCAAAGACACCCTGGCTAAGCTAGAGGAGGAAGTAGCCGGGCTGGCAAAGCCTGTGGTAGCCACCGGCAGTGCGCCGTCACCTCAAATGATTAAGACGGGACAAATGGTGGAAATTCCCCGTCTGAATCTGAGAGCCGAGGTATTAACCCCACCAAATGCCCAGGGCGAAGTATTGGTGCAAGCCGGCATCATGAAGATCACCGTAAGGCTTTCCGACCTGAGGATTACTGGAAAAGGTCCGGTGACAACGGAAAACAACACCTACCATACCGGTGTGATGGCCAAGGCAGCCTCAATTTCCCCCGAACTAGATCTGCGGGGTAAGTTAGTTGACGAGGCCCTGGAACTGGTGGAAAAGTATTTGGACGATGCGTTGTTGGCCGGCCTAAATAAAATATCTCTCATTCATGGAAAGGGTACCGGTGCTTTGCGGGCGGCCATCCAGAAGAGTTTAAAACAACACCCCCATGTAAAGGCCTACCGGTTGGGGAATTATGGCGAAGGGGGAGCGGGTGTCACCGTTGTCGAATTGGAATATAATGGCTGGGCAAGACATTGAGGGTAGTTTGGCAGCCCGATGGGGGTAATAACTTTGCGCTATTTTGATAATGCTGCCACTTCTTGGCCCAAACCAGAGGAGGTATATGAGGCGGTTAACCGGACCCTGAGGCAAGGCGGGAATGCTGGCCGAGGGGTAAATGCCGCCGCACTTGGTGCCAGCAGAACTTTGTATTCTGCCCGGCGCAGCATTGCCAGCCTGTTCGGGATTCCCGATGCGCAGCAGGTGGTTTTCACCCAGAATGTGACAGAAGCACTCAACCTGGCGTTATACGGACTATTATCCCCAGGCGACCACGTTCTGGCCAGCTCCCTTGAACACAATGCGGTAATGCGGCCTCTGGAGGACCTCAAGGGTAGGGGAGTGGCGTACGATCTGATCCCCTGTTCCATGCGGGGGGAATTAGATCTTCAAAGCTTAATCCGTAACATTAAACCGGAAACCAGGCTCATCTGTTTAACCCATGCCTCAAACGTATTGGGGAATATCCTGCCTATCCAGGAGGTGGGCCGGATTGCCAGGGAACACGGGGTTTTCCTGTTGGTGGATGCAGCCCAGACTGCCGGGCTGATTCCCATTGATGTACAAAGAATGGGAATCGATTTACTGGCCTTTACCGGCCATAAAGGACTGTTTGGGCCCCAGGGGACTGGCGGATTATTCGTCAGGGAAGGGATTAGATTGAGGCCGCTAATTCATGGCGGGACTGGCAGTCATTCTGCTTTGCTCCAACAGCCGGAAAACATGCCGGATATATTTGAAAGTGGAACCCGAAACCTACCCGGTATCGCGGGGCTGGATGCGGGGGTCAGGTTTATTACGCACCAAGGCTTGGAGCGGATAAGGGAACATGAGCTAAGGCTGATGGCAATCCTTTTGGAGGGGTTACTAGACCTAGGTGCCGAGGTGCTGGGCCCATTAAAACCGGAGGAAAGGGTGGGTCTGGTGGCTTGTAATTTTACTGGTTGGGAGGCAGGAGAGATCTGTATACTCCTTGATCGGGAGTATCAAACCATCACCAGGGCTGGTTTGCATTGTGCCCCTTTGGCCCATAGAACAGCTGGCACCATTAACAGCGGGGCGTTGCGCATCAGCCCAGGGTTTTTTCATACACCAGACCAAGTAGAAGAACTCCTCAAGATCCTTGGGCAGATTATGTCTAGGAGGTAAAACCGGGGTGTCAGAAGTACTGGTCATTTTTCCTTCCATTCATCATGCCCTGGCTGCTGAGGAGCTATTACAGTCCTTGGAGTATGAATTTGTTCTGATGCCTGTTCCTCCCCATGTGGCGGAAGGGTGTGGCTTGGGTATCAAAATAAGGGAGCAGATATCATCCGAAATCATAACCATCCTCTGTCAGAAAGCCATCCAGGTGGAAAAGACCCATCCCCTGGCCAAGGGAGAGGAAAGAAAGTGATTGGATTTAAACATTTACAAGCATTTACCGTGGTAGCACGGGAAAGAAGCTTTACCAGGGCTGCTGAGATATTGTTTCAAACCCAGCCGGCATTGAGCAAACAAGTTAAAGACCTGGAAAGATACCTGGATGCCATCCTGTTGGACAGGCAGAACAAGGAAGTGACATTGACAGAAGCCGGGGAGTTGTTTTACCCGGAGGCACGGCGAATCCTCGAGGGTATGGAAAGAAGCAGAGAGGCTCTAGCAGAATTAAGAAATCTCACTAAGGGAAGGATTCTCCTGGGTGCCAGCACTTTGCCCGGAGAATATATACTGCCGGAATATATCGGCGAGTTCAGAAAAATGTATCCCGGTTTAAAGATAGAGCTTAAGATTGACGATACCGGCCATACCGTCCAACGGCTGAAGGCCAGGGAGATTCAGATTGGCCTAATCGGGGCCCTACCAGGAGATCCAGAGTTATCCATCACACCGTGTATTAAAGATGAACTGATTTTGATTGCACCGTTAGCCGGACACCCTGATCGTTATGCCCTTGCGCAGTTGCCATGGGAGATGATGATTTATCGGGAACCGGGATCCGGTACCCGCAGGGTGGTGGAGCAATTCCTGGCAGCATTGGGCATTTCACCTGCGAAAGCATTTGCCGGCATGGAGATCGGAAGCACCAAGGCCATCATCAATGCCGTTGCCGCAGGATTAGGCATCAGTTTTGTATCCCGTTGGGCAGTACAGGATGCCTTGGCTTTGGGTAAAGTTAAGGAAATTCGCCTTGACTGTGGAACTATTAGGCGATGGATTTACCTTGCAGAATTGAAGGGACGGTATGCTAGCCCGGCGGTGAAAACTTTCCGGGAATACATAATGGCAAAGGCGACCGGTCGTTTTAATTTTTAATTATCATTTTAATTTCATTGGACGGTGTGCTCAAATTGGATTGGGAATCAATGGCCAAAATCCGGTAATAGTATGTTCCATCAATTTCCACCTTATCATCCTTGTAAACCAACCCACTGGTAAGAGCAAGATTGTAGCGGGTAGGATTACCTTCAACACGGCGTTCCACTGCATAAATCAGCCCCTGGGTACCTGGGGGCATTTCCCACGCCAGAGAAACATACCATTGTCCTGGAGGTTCATTTTGGCGTCCCACCGATCCTTTTAGGACAGGGGAGGGCGGAGCTTTTTGGACAGCTCCATTGGTATTTTTTGGCGGAACACTTGTACGATTGTTACCATTGCCGCCTGCGGATGCAGGTATGCTCTGTTCGATGGGTTTAAGCTGGTGTTCTGGGATGTCACATTGTTTGCCAGATAGGCTGGTGTTGGGAACCCCACGGGTACTCAACAGTTCCGGTGGGCAGCCACCGGTTTGCCCTGGTCCCGGTATAAGTGCCAGCACTGTAGTACCGGAATGTCTGGGATCATTGCATACCGTAGCGGTGGTATAGCCGGTCCCCGGACCGTGGATGGTGCACACCTCCGTGGGGGCTTCCAGGTTAGCATCCATGGGCGGTGTTGCTTCCCGATCCCATGGGATCTGGCGCTGCAAAAAGACACCGGTAATAATATCAGGGCAATAGGGTGATGGGAGTTGACCAGTTTCTGCACAAACCTGGGCAGAGATCCAAGCTTGGGATACCACCTGGGGAACGGTCTCTTTGGTAAAAACTTCATTGACGATAAACTTTTCCGGTGTGAATTCACTGGGAAGCAGCCCCGACTTGGAGTCCACAGCAGCATAGACAATGCCCTGCGGGCGATTAAATTGGGTTACCGGTACATCCTTTAACCCCTCCCCAACCACCGCCTTCCAGATCATGGCCGGGAAGGACCCACCCGCCGTGTGTTGCAAGAAGTGCTTAGCATCGGTCACATCAAAACCCATCCACACTGCTGCAACCAGCTCTGGTGTATAGCCAACAAACCATGCATCCTTAACACCTTTGAGGTTCATTTTCGCCAGGTGGGGAGGCAACTGGGTAGTGCCTGTCTTACCTGCGACTGGCCTGTTTAGCTTAGCCCTGGTGCCTGTCCCGGCATCCACCACCGTCTGGAGCATATCGGTCATCAAGAAGGCAGTCTGCTCGGTCATCACCATTTCTTTCTTGGGTTTAAATTCAATGAGCACCTTTCCCTGACTATCGGTAATTTTGATGATAGCGTGGGGCTGTACCAGAACCCCTTGATTAGCAAATGCGCCGTATGCCGAAGCCATGTTCAGTGGTGATACCCCTGTGGTAAGACCCCCCAGGGCAAGGCTCAGGTTACGGTCTGTATTTGCCAGAGGCAACCCAAGTTTCTTACCAAATTGAAACCCAGTGTCTACCCCGAGGGTATGCAGCATTTTAACCGCCGGAATATTTACAGACCACTGGAGGGCTTCCCGCATGGTAATCAGTCCACGAAACTTGCCATCATAGTTATTCGGTGAATAGGGCGGATTACCCGGGTAGGTCACCGGTGAATCGTCCAGTACTGTGGCAACGGTAAAGCCTTTTTCCAAGGCAGGACCATAAACAACCAGGGGTTTAATGGTAGATCCTGGCTGGCGGTCAGATTGGACCGCCCTATTAAGCCCCTTTCGGGTGGTATATTCACGTCCTCCCATCATCCCGCGAATTTCGCCGGTGCGGTGATCGATGACCACCATTGCAGCTTGGGCTATCCTTTCCGGGCCGGGCTTAGGAAAATTATTGGGGTTGGCAAAAACCTCTTCCATTTTATCCTGGATTCTGGCATCTATGGTAGTATATACACGCAGGCCCCCGGTGTATAATAGCCGGGAATCCAGACCTCTTTCCTCCAGAAGTTTTTCCGCCGTGCTGGCTACATAATCAACGAAGTAAGCATATTTCCGCTGAGGTCCCCCGCCTTTTACCGGTTGAATATATGGTGTTGCCAGAGCCTCCTTGTATTGCTCCTCGGTGATGTAGGAGTTCTTATACATATTGTTCAAGACGGTATTACGCCTGTTAATAGCGTTTTCCAGATTGCGAAAGGGTGAGTACCGCCCCCCAGGTGATTTGACCATACCTGCCAGCATTGCGCTTTCCGCCAGAGATAGTTCCTGCACATTTTTCCCGAAGAATGTTTGGGCAGCCGCCTGGATGCCGTGGGCTCCTTCCCCGAAGTACACCCAGTTCAAGTATTTTTCGAATATCTCATCCTTGGTATAAGTTCGCTCAAGTTGAATTGCTACAATCAGCTCCTGTAGCTTACGCTGAATGGTTTTAGAATTGTCCTTCAGGTATGCGGTTCGGGCCAACTGTTGGGTAATGGTACTGGCCCCCTGGGATTTTGTACCAGTTGTGATATCCACAACTAAAGCACGTAAAATCCCGCGGGGGTCAAAACCCCGATGGTTTTCAAAATTTCTATCCTCTGTAGCTAAAAAGGCATCTTTAACGGTCTGGGGGATGTTGGCGAACTTCACCAGCTCGCGGTTTTCCCCGGCATGGAGCCTGTCCACAATATTACCATGCATATCGTAAATGATGGTACTGGTCTCAGGTTTGGTGCCCGCCACATCCAGATCATCCAGATTATTGATCAGACCTGCCATGATTCCGACGGTGGCTCCAGCTCCAATGAAAGCAAACAGCATAAATAACAGCAAGAACAGCCGGCCAATGCGTAACCGGCGCCTTTGTTTTTTATTGGTAGCCATATTCATCCCCCTATGACAAGATGGGTTGTGCTCCGTAGACAGGCAAAATTTATCGCACACATTATACCATAAAGAGAAAGGGGGTTAAATGACAAAAAACTTGAAGGGCGAGGGATGGCATGGTAAAATAACCCCAAAAAATTCCGGAACACAAAGGATTTGGAGGAATCTGCTTGAATATAGCCAAGGAAGTAGCTCGCCAAATGGAAATTATTGAGCGCGGCGTGGTGGAGATCATTCCCAGGGAGGATTTGGTGGCAAAGCTCCATCGCTCCCTTACCACTAACACGCCTTTACAAGTAAAACTCGGGCTGGATCCAACCGCACCGGATATTCATCTTGGCCATACCGTAGTTCTGCAAAAACTGAGGCAGTTTCAAGATCTTGGACACCAAGTAACCATCATTATTGGTGATTTTACTGGCCGCATTGGTGATCCCAGTGGTAAATCGGAAACCCGGAAACAACTTACCGAGGAAGAAGTTCTGGCCAATGCTCAAACTTATAAGGAACAGATTTTTAAGGTGCTGGATCAAGCCCGTACACGATTGGTTTTTAACAGCCAGTGGTTGGCACCGCTATCCTTTGCTGATGTGATCCGCCTGGCGGCCAAGTGTACCGTGGCCAGAATGCTTGAGAGGGACGATTTCGCCAAGCGCTACCGGGAGAATTTACCCATTAGCGTTCATGAGTTCTTTTATCCGCTAATGCAAGGCTATGATTCCGTTGCACTGCAAACCGATGTGGAATTGGGAGGTACTGATCAGAAATTTAACCTTCTGATGGGTCGCCAGCTGCAGCGGGAATACGGGCAGGAGCCCCAAGTAGCGCTAATGACGCCCATTTTAGAAGGCTTGGACGGGATTCAAAAAATGAGTAAGAGCCTGGGTAATTACATCGGCATTAACGAATCCCCCAGGGAAATGTTCGGTAAAACCATGTCCATAGCGGATCCCTTAATGGTTCGTTATTTCGAACTGGTCACCAGGGTACCCATGACCGAGGTAAGGGCCATTGAGGCCGGACTGGCGGATGGATCCCTCCACCCACGGGATGTGAAAATGCGCTTGGGCAGGGAAATAGTTGCCATGTATCATGGTGAGGAGGCTGCATTTGCCGCACAGCAAGAATTCCAAAACATCTTTCAGAAAGGTGAACTACCCGATGAGATCCCCGAAGTAGTAGTCTCAGCAAGCATGTTGGAGGAAAATGGGGTTGTTTGGCTACCAAAGCTAATGGTCTTCAGTGGTTTGGCATCCAGCACAAGCGAAGCTCGCCGCCTGATTACCCAAGGGGCGGTTCGGATAAATGATGAAAGGGTACAGGATGTGGATATGCAAGTTAATCCGGAAAAGGGCATGATCATACGGGTCGGTAAAAGAAAATGGGTCACATTGCGGTTGCAGTAGGGTTATCAGATGTGGAACAATTCGGGCCTTCCGTTGGGAAGGCCCAATTAATTCCGTTTCATTTTATATTGTACCGGCAGGAATGAAGGCCACCGGTTGCGAACAAATGCACATTATGATACAAGTACCAGATTGCCGTTGGGCTGGGGGTGGTGTGTCTGAACAGGCTTAGCTACCGATTTATGGGGGCTATCGTTGCCGGGATGCTTCTGGTCTTGTCGGTTGGTTTTGTATGGGAATTGGAACAGCAAAAACAACAAGCCAGGAATGAGCTCAAGGAAAAGGCCAAAGTGATTGCCCAGCAGTTGTTGGCAGTAAGGGCGGTAATTGCTGCTAGCCAGGACCGGATTAATTATGATTCACAAGGTAACTTTGAGTTTAAACACTTGAATCCAGCCGCGGTGATTCAAAGGGTTGCCCGTATATTTAATGAAGTCACGCGGTATCAAATTAAACAGACCAGAATGGTTCCCCGGATTCCGGAAAATGAGCCGGATGCCTGGGAAAGACAGCAAATGGTTCAGTTTTCTGAGAATCCTTTACTGGTAGAAGTCTGGGGAGAAGAGATCATCGATGGTGTGCGGGTCTTTCGGTATATGATTCCCTTATATATGCAGCCGTCCTGTGTTCAATGCCATGGGGAACCCAAGGGGGAACTTGATATTGCAGGTTTTCCGAAGGAAGGGTACAAGGTAGGTGAACTGGCTGGTGCCATCAGTATCAATGTTCCTATGGACAATTTTGATTCAAACGTGCGGGCCAACATCCAGTATCGCCTGCTTATTATCGGTATCTTGGTTTTAATCATCGTCACCTCTATTTACATGCTAATGCGCAGGCTGGTGACGGATCCGTTAAACAACCTGACCCAGACCGCCATAAGGTTTGGCGGGGGCGACCTTTCCGCCCGTTCAACCCCATCTAACATGTTTGGCGAGATGCAGGTACTGGCTCGCGAGTTTAACTCCATGGCATCGAGGCTGCAGGAATTATATTCCGCCTTGGAAGACATGGTTGAACAGCGTACCAGGCAATTGTCTTTGGCTTATGAGGAATTGAAGATAAAGCAAATGGCACTGCACAAGGCCAATGACGAATTAAGTAAAGCCAACAAATATAAATCACAGTTTTTTGCCAATATGAGCCATGAACTCAGGACTCCCTTAACAGCTATACTGGCCTTTGCCGAATTGTTACTGAATCAAGTTCCGGGGAAATTGAACCATGAACAGCGTGAATACCTGACAGACATTTATGAAAGTGGTCACCAATTGATGGCCCAGATCAACGATATCCTTGATTTTGCTAAGGTGGAAGCCGGCCGGATGAGTCTGCGCCTGCACTGGTTTCGGATGGAGGAGGTTGTGGAGTCCATCCACCGCATGTTTAAGCCCATCACTGCCAGGCGCAAGTTAGATTTTATCATTGAAGTTGCTTGTGATTTGCCAGCCATCCGGGGTGACCAGGACCGAATCCGGCAGGTTCTAATCAATCTTGTTGGCAATGCGGTGAAATTTACACCAGAGGGCGGGATGATTGCAGTTCGGGTAGGTTTTGCCTCTAATCGGCAGGAAGTGCTTATTGAGGTGGCAGATACCGGTATTGGCATCCGGCCGGAGGATCAGGAGATTATTTTCGAGGAGTTTATCCAGGCAGATGGTTCATCGGCTAGGGAATACCCAGGGACAGGCCTTGGTCTGGCCTTGGCCAAACACTTGGTGGAAATGCACGGTGGCCGGATTTGGGTGGAGAGTACAATAGGTAATGGTAGCACCTTCTTTGTTGCCCTGCCCCTTACAGGGCCGGAGAACCTCAAGGGGGAGGTTGAGGGGAATGGCGAACAAAATCCTTGTAGTGGATGATGAGCCCAGAATCCTGAAGGTGGTGGAGCACAGCCTGCGAGCGGAGGGTTTTCAGGTTTTAAAAGCTAACGATGGGGACCAGGCCTTGTTTCTTGCCGATAGGGAAAACCCGGATCTCATTGTGCTGGATTTGATGATGCCAAGAATGGATGGGTTTGAAGTGTGCACGGTTCTGCGCCAAAAAAGCAATGTACCTATTCTGGTCCTATCAGCTAAAAGTGCGGAAATTGACAAGGTGCTGGGATTCAAACTGGGGATCGATGACTATTTAACCAAGCCTTTCAGCCCAACGGAACTTGTGTTAAGGGTGAAGGCTATTTTGCGCCGGAGCTCTCAAAACAGGACGGAAACAAACAAGCAGATTTCCTTCGGTCCGCTGGAGATGGATGCTACTACCCGGCGGGTGATGGTAAACGGCAAGTTGATAGAGTTAACCGCCAAGGAATTTGATCTGCTTTGGCTATTGGCAAGCCATCCCCGGCAGGTTTTCACCAGGGCCCAGCTGTTAAACCATATCTGGGAAACGGATTTTATTGGTGATACCAACACCGTTACGGTTCTGGTGAAAAGGGTCCGTGAAAAGATCGAGCAGGATCCGTCCCAACCGGCATTAATCCGTACTGTTTGGGGAGTGGGATACAAGTTTGATCCGGACAGAACAGATTAAATTTATAATCCTACGTAAGTAATCTTACTATCTGAAAAATGGGACCTTTGGGGCCAGGCATTGTTACCGGCCCTTTTTTTACGAAAATGTCATCGCCAACACGTTGTGAGAACTTATAAGGAACGGTAGGTTCTTAAGCTCAAGCTCGCAACGATAGTAATAAAATGCCCGGGACCCACGTTTAAAGCCCTTTTATGTCTTTGGATCTTCTTTTCGGGTCTACGAAGCCTTGACGACCTGGTAGCCTCTGGCTTGTAACAGCCTGATTAACGCTTCCTCATTCCGCGCCTTCTTGGCCTTTACGTAGTCGGGTCCAAGTTCCATATACGAAGTTTGGCTGGAAAGGATGTGGTAGATGATCCGAAGCATTGTGTGCGCCAAGGCCAGTAAAGCTTTCTTCTTACCCAGTCTTTTGACCAAGGACCAATAACGGGCTGATAGGCGCGTATTGCGGGTCATGGTAGCGGCCTAGGCACATTCACACAACCTACCTTCCGCACCCTGA
>DDKM01000002.1:0-3826 GCA_002339345.1 Firmicutes bacterium UBA2598
CTGTTTGCCGGTGACCCCCTGCGGGAGCAGCGGGCTCAAGCTTTTTCCGCCAAAGTGCGGGACATTTGTGGTTATCTGTGGGAGGAACTGGGAGTGGAACCCCCCAAAGGCGCCCTGGAAATCTCCGCTGGTTACCACCAGCCCTGTCACCTGCGGGGCGGGGGAGGAGATGCCGCCCTGGCCATGCTGCAGGCCATTCCCGGCATCAGTGTCCGGCAGGTGGGGGAGGACCAGGAGTGCTGCGGGTTCGGCGGCATCTTCAGTCTGGATTATTACAAGCTGGCCCGCACCATCGGCCGCCGGCGGATAGAGGATTTTACTTCCGGTGGGACCCAGGCGGTGGTTACCGCCTGTCCCGGCTGCCTTTTACAGCTGGAGGACAGCCTGCACGGGGCCGGCGCCAGCCAGACTGCATTACACATCGTGGAATTGCTGGCGGCGGCGTACGGGAAAGGGGGGAACGGCTAGTGCTTGGGACGGAAAGGGTGTTACAGGGAGATCCGGCCGACCGGCAACGGGAGGTTCCGGCCAACCGCCCGGACCTGCTGGCAAGGGCACGGGCAGCCAAGCTGGATACCCTGGCAGATCGGGAGGGCTTGGCGGCCCAGGCCGAATCCTCCCTGGCGGGCAAAAGGTGCATGGTGTACCTGGCGGAAACAGCCGTAGAGGCCCGGCATTACATCAGAGGATTGGTTGAAAAGTCCGCCGGTGTGATGGTGAGTCCTTCCCGTACCCTTCAGGAAATTGCAGTGGTTCCCGAACTGCTGATGGCAGGTATGGAGGTGGTGGAATCTTCCCCGGCAGGAATGGTTCGTCACCGGCCATCTCCATGGGCAGGTACCGCTGGGTCTCCCGGTTGCCATGGGGAGGACTCCCGGCAGGTACTGGCCGGTTTTCCCTTCTGCCTTACCGGTGCCAGTATGGTTACGGCGGATACCGGCTCCGTGGTGATGCTGGAGGATACCGGGAACCTCCGGGGTGCTGCCAGTTTAGCCTATACCCACGTGGTGGTGGTGGGGTTGGATAAAATTCTGCCGGATCTGGAAACCGCCTTTCTGTGGGCCAGAGCGGCCTCGGTGTGCCGGGCTGGTACCGACATTTGTACATATCTTTCCATCAACACCGGCCCCAGCCAGACAGGGGATATCGAATCCAGGATGGTCTACGGCATGCACGGACCCAAGGAGGTACATGTGGTGCTGCTGGACAATGGCCGGAGACGGATGGCTGCCCATTCCTGCGGTGAAGCGATGCTGTGCGTTGATTGCGGCCGGTGCCTGGAGGTGTGCCCCGCCTACCGGCGGTTGGGGAATGGGTATGGCGGCGGGGTTTATCCAGGGGGCATCGGGGTGGTGAAAACTTTCTTTTCCGCCGGAGTGGAGGCGGCGAGGCTGGCCGGCCTGGAGGATTGCCATGGCTGTGGAGAGTGCCGGGCCGCCTGCCCCCTGGCCATAGACATACCCGGGATGATGGCACGGCTCAAGGATGCGGGAGCGGGGCCGGCAGTACAGGCCTTATCCGAGGAAGGAAAGGGGAGTGGGGAAGTTGCCCAAGGGAATCCGTGAACTGCAAGCCGAAGTGCTGGAGCAAGACCTGTGCACGGGGTGTGGGATGTGTGTGGGCATGTGTCCATACATCAAAACGGCGGCGGAAAGGGTGGCGGTGATCCATCCGTGTGGACTGACCGATGGGAACTGCTACCGGGTTTGCCCCCGGGGTGAAACGGACATGGACCGTTTGGCCCGCCAGGTTTTCGGGGCGGAGAGCCAGGATTTGATCCTGGGAACCCATACCGGCCTATTCTTTGCCCGGGCCACCGATGGGCGGGTGGCCGGCCGGGGGCAGTACGGTGGGACGGTATCCGCCCTGGCCACCTTCGCCCTGGACCAGGGGAACCTTGAGGCCATGGTGTTGACCAAGGGGAAGGGGGGGTATCCGCCGTCTCCCTTTGTGGCCCGTTCCGGTGAGGAAGTGCTGGCCTGCAGTGGCTCCAAATACTCCGCCTCCCCTACCATGGCCGGTTTTCACCAGGCGGTGCGGGAGGGGCTTCGGTGTATTGGTGTGGTGGGTAGGCCTTGCCAGGTGACCGCTGCCCGTAAGCTGGAGGGGTTGGCCGCCGGAGAGGGTGTGGCCCATATTCCGCCAGCCGCCCCTGCCCTGGTGATCGGTCTGTTCTGCTTCTGGGCCCTGGCCCCCGGTTTTTACCGGTGGTTGGCGGAGCAGGTGGATCCGCGGCAGGTGGGCAGTGTGGACATTCCGGTGGAAGGATTGGAGGTACGGACCATCGACGGCATCCATCGCTGGCCCGTGGATGCCATCCGGCCCTTCATCCGGCCGACCTGCCTCCAGTGTATGGACAGCACGGCGGAACTGGCGGATGTGTCGGTGGGTTCCACGGAATATGACCCGGCCTGGAACACCCTGGTGGTACGCACCGCCCGCGGAATGGAACTTGTGGAGCAGGCGCAAAGGGCGGGGGTCATCGAGATGAAGCCATACCCGCCGGAAAGGATGCCCCTTTTGCGCCGGGCGGTGCTGCAGAAGAAACAGCGAGTGGTAAGGGCCATGGCGGAAGGGCAGGCAGCCTATTTAAGGCTGGAGCAAGCCCAAAGGGACCAAATCCTTGCTTTGGAGGTGCAGGCAGGATGAGTGTGCTAGCGGTCCGGCTAAGGGAGCCGGGATTATCGGTGGTGCTGACCGGCAATGAAGCGGTGGCCAGGGGGGCCATCGAAGGCGGGGTCCGGTTTGCCGCCTCTTACCCCGGCTCGCCGTCGGCGGAAGTGCTTGATGTGCTGGCCCGGTTGGGGGAGGAGTTTGGGCTGTACGCCGAATGGTCGGTCAATGAAAAGGTGGCCACGGAAGCCGCAGCAGCAGCCTCCTTTGCCGGCCTGCGTTCCATCACCATCATGAAACCGGACGGGATGAACGTGGCCCTGGATTTCCTGTCCAGCATTTCCCTATCTGGCTGCCGGGGCGGCATGCTGGTGGTACTCGGGGATGATCCCGGCGCCCACTCCAGTATAAAGGAGGAGGATTCCCGTTACCTGGCCAGGGCGGCCCACCTGCCGGTAATGGAACCAGCCAGCCCCCGGGAAGCCCGGGATATGGTCAAAGTCGCCCTGGACCTATCGGAGGATTGGAAGCTGCCGGTCATCATCAGGAACGTTACCCGGATCTGCCATGCCAGCGGTAACGTCATCCTGGCGGATATCCCGCCGACCGGACCTCCGGCCGCCATTGGCAGGACCCAGAAGTTTCTCACCACTCCCCAGGCCCACCCGGAACTGGAGGCCAAACTGCAGCGGGCGGGGCGCTGGGCGGACGGCAGTCCCTTCAACCGCTATGAAGGACCGGAGGATGCCCAAACGGTGGTGGTCACCGCCGGCCCGGGGTTCTACTATGCCATGGAAGCACTGGAACTGCTGGGCCTGGGCGACCGCGTGGGTGTTTTGAAACTGGGTATGACCTGGCCGCTGCCGGAACAATTCCTGCTCACCCACCTGCGCCATGCCGAGCAGGTGGTGTTCTGCGAGGAAGTGGAGCCTTTCCTGGAGGAACTGGTGACCAGCCTGGTGGCCTACCATATGGACAGCCTGCCGGCTATCAAGTTCTACGGCAAGCGAAACGGCCAGGTGGCTGGCCCGAAGGGTTCGGGCATCGGGGAGATGGACGTGGATATCATGGTGGATGCGCTGTCCCGGGTGGCAGGCGTGCCCTACCAGGCCAGACCGGCCGGTTATGTGGACCAGGCGAGGGAGGTTCTGCCCGGCGTCCTGCCGGAGCGGGACAGGGCCTTTTGCGCCGGCTGCCCCCACCGCGCTTCCTT
>DDKM01000002.1:4162-31744 GCA_002339345.1 Firmicutes bacterium UBA2598
TGGGCCATCAAAGCGGCCCTGCAGCTGGACGGCCGGGAGGGGCTGGTACTGGGGGACATTGGTTGTTATGCCATGGGCAGGGGCAAGACCGGCCACTTCCTGCTACATACCGTACACTCCATGGGATCTGGGGTGGGTCTGGCTTGCGGTTTTGGCAAACTGGCGCGCTTCGGTTATAGGCAACCCACCATCGCGGTGGTAGGGGACTCCACCTTTTACCATGCGGTGGTGCCCGCCCTGCTCAACGCCCGGTATAATGGCGCGGATTTCCTCAGTATCGTCCTGGACAATGAAACAACCGCCATGACCGGTCACCAGCCCCATCCCGGTTCCGGGGTAACGGTCATGGGCGACACCGCCCCCCGCATCAGTATTGAACAGGTGGTGGAAGGCCTGGGCATTCCGGTCCATGTACAGGATCCCTATGATGTGGAGGCTACCACCAACCTGGTACACCGGTTGATCCAGGAGCCAGGCACCAAGGTGCTGGTGCTGCGCCGGGCCTGTATCCTGGTGGCGGTCAAAGGGGTGGCAAAAGCCCAGTACATGGTGGATCAAAAGCGGTGTATCGCAGAGGCTTGCGGCTGTGGACGGTTCTGCAACCGGGTGTTCTCCTGCCCGGCCAACATCTGGGATGAGGCGGAGGGCAAGGCGCGGATCGATGAGGCGGTGTGCAACGGCTGCGGTGTATGTGCCACATTGTGCCCGCAGCAGGCCATCATCCGGGTAGGGGAGGTGTAAAGGATGGCTGGTGACAAGTTCCGGGTCAACATTATCATCACCGGGGTGGGGGGGCAGGGCAATGTTCTGGCTTCCCAGATGGTGGCCCTGGCCGCAGGTGACAGCGGTTTCGGGGTGACGGTGGGGGAAACCTTCGGTGCCTCCCAGCGGGGCGGTTCGGTGATGAGCCATGTCCGTCTCTTTGGCGGCGAGGCGCTGGGACCCCTGATTCCCAAGGGCAAGGCGGACATCGTGGTCGGTTTTGAGCCACTGGAAACCCTGCGCATTTTACGGGAGTACGGCAATCCGGGTACGGCGGTGATCATGAACACCAGACCGGTTTATCCCCTGGGTGTTTTGATTGGGGAGACCGCTTACCCGTCCCTGGCGGAGGTGGTGGAGGCGGTGCGCCGGATGAGCCGCCAGCTGCAAAGGGTGGAGGCCACCCGTCTGGCCCAGGAGGCGGGCAGTGCACTGGCCGCCAACATGGTGATGGTGGGAGCCCTGGCTGGTTCAGGACTGCTTCCCCTGGCGGAAGAAGCCTACCGGCGGGTCATCGCCAGCCAGTTCCGGCCGGAACTCCGGGATCTGAACCTGCGGGCCTTCCAGCTAGGGGTGGATGCTGTCCGGCAGAACGGCGGTGATGGAGGGAAACAGCGGTGAGGTCATTACAAATGGTCAAAATTACCCAGGAACTGGCCAGGATCCGGCTGTTTGACCTGGAGGGAGCCATGGTTGCCCAGCTGGCCGGGTTTAATCTGGCAGGCCGGGTGCGCCGGGGTGACCGGGTGTGTATCGGGGTGGGCAGCCGCGGGATCAGGGATATCCAGCACATAGTCCGGTTGATGGTGGGGGAGTTGAAGAAATGCGGTGCCGATCCCTTCGTCATCCCGGCCATGGGCAGCCACGGCGGGGGTACCGCTGAGGGACAGCTCAAGGTGCTGGCCTCCTACGGTGTCACCGAGGATTATATCGGCTGTCCCATCCTGTCCTCCCTGGAGGTGGTGGAGCTGGGACAAACCAGGGAGGGTATCCCCGTTTATCTGGACCAGCATGCTGCCGGAGCGGATCACATCGTGGTAATCAACCGTATCAAACCCCACACCCTTTTCTTTGGCCCGGTACAGAGCGGGTTGCTGAAAATGCTGGTCATCGGTCTGGGCAAACACCAGGGGGCCACGGCATTGCACCAGGCCACCATCCAGCATGGGACGGACAGCCGGTTGTTGGAGTCCGCCGCTCGGGTGGTGCTGGGTACCGGTCGTATCCTTTGCGGCCTGGCGGTACTGGAGAACGGGTATGACGAAACCGCCCGGGTGGAGGTTGTCCCGCCGGGGGATATGGTGGAACGGGAGGCGGTGCTGCTGAAGGAAGCCCAGGCCCTGCTGCCCCGGCTGCCGGTGGAGGATCTGGATTTATTGATTATTGATGAAATCGGCAAGGAAATCAGCGGTTCCGGCATGGATCCCAATGTGGTGGGACGCAAATGGGATGACCCCATGGGTATACCTCGGATCCTGCGCATTTTTGTGCGGGACCTATCCCCCAATACCTATGGCAACGCCACCGGGATCGGGCGGGCGGATTTCACCACCACCCGGCTGGTGCGGGATATGGACCGCCACGCCACCTATACCAATGTGCTGACCGCCATGCGGCCGGAGGGCGGCAAGATCCCCGTCTATTTCGATACCGACCGGGAGGTGCTGACCGCCGCCCTGGCCACCCTGGGTGACCGGGAAATGGCCACGGTGCGAATAGCCTGGATCAAAAACACCCTCCAGCTTTCCGAGCTGCTGGTTTCCCTGGCGGTGGTACGGGAACTGGGCGGCAGACCGGGGATCAACATTGTGGGTGAGCCCTTCCCCTTAAATTTTGACCAGGACGGCAACCTGGTGCGGCCCCGGTTCAGTTTTGAGCATTAATGGCCAGTACAGGGGGGGATGACTGATTGAACAGTGATGTGATGAAAAGGGGGCTGCACCGGGCGGGGTCCCGCAGCCTGCTGCATGCCCTGGGTTTGACCGGGGAGGAAATGGACCGCCCCTTTGTGGGCATTGTCAATTCCCACAACGAGGTGGTCCCCGGCCACATGCACCTGGATGACATTGCCGAGGCGGTGAAGGCCGGGGTGCGCATGGCTGGCGGCACGCCACTGGAGTTTCCCGCCATTGCGGTGTGTGACGGGCTGGCCATGAGCCATGAGGGGATGAAATACTCCCTGGCCAGCCGGGAGATCATCGCCGATTCCATCGAAATTATGGCGCGGGCCCACCAGTTGGATGCCCTGGTGCTGATTCCCAACTGTGACAAGGTGGTACCCGGAATGCTGATGGCAGCGGCCAGGTTGAACCTGCCGGCCATTGTGGTCAGTGGGGGGCCCATGCTGGCGGGCCGGCACCAGGGGCAGCGCATCGCCATCATCCATGTGGGTGAGGCGGCTGCCGGTGTCCAGGCCGGCCGGGTGTCGCCGGAGGAACTGCGAGCCATGGAAGAGGCCGGCTGCCCCACCTGTGGCAGTTGTGCTGGGCTGTATACCGCCAATTCCATGAACTGCCTTTCCGAGGCCCTGGGTATGGCCTTGCCGGGTAACGGCACCATCCCGGCGGTGTATGCTGCCCGCCGGCGGATGGCCAAGGAAGCGGGGAAACGGGTGATGGGGCTTTTGGCAGAGGGTCTGCGGCCGCGGGACATCATGACCAGAACGGCCTTCCTGAACGCCCTGGCGGTGGATATGGCCATCGGCTGCTCCACCAACACCATGCTGCACTTGCCGGCCATCGCCCACGAAGCGGGCGTTGTCCTGGACCTGGACCTGGCCAATGACATCAGCCGGCGCACACCAAACCTGGTCCGTTTAAGCCCGGCAGGTGCCCATTTCATGGAAGACCTGCACCAGGCGGGGGGCATTTCCGCGGTGATGGCTGAACTATACCGGCACGGCCTGGTTGATGGCAGTGCCGTCACAGTCACCGGCCGGACGGTGGCGGAATTGCTGGCGGGCGTGGAGGTGCAGGATCCAGCGGTCATCCGACCCTTTGACAACCCCTACAGCCCCCAGGGCGGGATCACCATCCTGCGGGGTAACCTGGCGCCGGAAGGGGCGGTGGTCAAATCGGCGGCGGTGGCGCCGGAAATGATGCACCACACCGGCCCGGCCCGGGTATTCGATTCCGAGCAGGCGGCCTTTGAGGCGGTCTGGCACCAAACCATCAAGCCCGGTGAGGTGGTGGTGGTGCGTTATGAGGGACCCCGGGGTGGTCCCGGCATGCAGGAAATGCTGGGGGTGACCAAGGCCCTGGCGGGAATGGGCCTGGACCGGGAGGTGGCCCTGATCACCGATGGCCGCTTTTCCGGCGCCACCCGGGGAGCTTCGGTGGGGCACATTTCCCCGGAGGCGGCCACCGGTGGACCCATCGCCCTGGTGCAGGACGGCGACCTCATCGAGATCAACATCCCTGCCGGCCAGTTGAACCTCCTGGTCGCGGAGGCGGAACTGGCCAGGCGGCGGGAAGTGTGGCAAAGGCCGGCGCCCAAGGTTAACGATGGTTACCTGGCCCGCTACGCCCAGCTGGTGGGTTCCGCCGCCGGAGGCGCGGTGCTGGGCATCCGGCAATAAAATTTCTTAAAAAGGGAAAGGGGAAAGGGGACAATGAGGACCTTTGAACAGTATGTGGAAAAACTGCGCGGCATGCGCCCCAATGTGTACATGGGCGGCAAGCTGGTGCCCCGGGATGACCCGGCCTTTATGCCGGGGATTAACACCATCGGCATCACCTATAACCTGGTCAATGATCCCCAATACCGGGATCTGGTGACCGCTACCTCCCATCTCACCGGGGAAACCATCAACCGTTACAACCATATTCACCAGAACACCGAGGATCTGCTGAAAAAACAGAAGATGACCCGGCTGTTGTGCCACAAGGCCGGCCGTTGCATCCAGCGCTGTATGGGCATTGACGCCATGAACGCCCTGTCGGTGGTGACCAAGGACGCCGACCTGGAGCACGGCACCAATTACCATGAACGATTCCTGAAGTTCCTGCACTATTTCCAGGAGAACGACCTGGTGGCCAACTGCGCCCAGACCGATGTGAAGGGTGACCGCAGCCTCCGCCCCTTTGAACAGCAGGATCCCGACCAGTATCTACGGGTGGTGGAAAAGCGGGCGGATGGCATCGTGGTACGCGGTGCCAAGGCCCACAACACCATTGCCCCCTACACCGATGAGATCATCGCTGTACCGACCAGAGCCATGACCAAAAACGACACCGATTACGCCGTGGCCTTTGCCATTCCGGCGGACACCGAGGGGCTTTACCTGATTTCCGTTGCCCACAACCAGCGCCGGCGGAAGGAATTCCATGCGCCCATCGCCAATGCCGGCGCCGCCCACTCCATTACCGTGTTTGACAATGTGTTTGTGCCCTGGGAACGGGTTTTCCTGTGCGGTGAAACCAAACAGGCGGGCCAGCTGGCTTCCCTGTTCGCCACCTACCACCGCCACAGCTACACCGGCTGCAAGCCGGCCATGACGGACATCCTGATGGGCGCCACCGCCCTGGTGGCGGAATACAACGGTGTGGAAAAGGCCTCCCACGTCCGGGACAAACTGGCGGAAATGATCACCGTGGCGGAACTGGTTTACGCCGCCGGTATCGCCGCTTCCGTCTGCGGGAAAAGGGCGGCCTCCGGCACCTGTGTGCCGGATGTGGTTTATACCAACGTGGCCCGTTACCACGCCGGTGTGAACATCTACCACGAGTTTGAAACCCTGGCGGACATCGCTGGCGGGCTGGCGGCCACCCTGCCACGGGAAGAGGACTTCGTCAACCCGGAAACCAAGGGGTTCCTGGAAAAGTACATCATGCGCAAGGCGGATGTGCCGGCGGAAAAGGTGCACCGCTGTTACCGGCTGATTGAAAACCTGATTTCCTCCGAACCGGGGGCTGCTTCCCAGATCAGCGGCATCCATGGGGGTGGTTCCCCCATTATGGAAAAGATCGCCATCAGGGCCATGTACGATCTGGAATCCAAGAAGGAAATCGCCAAATACCTGGCCGGAATAGTGGATTAAGGGAGGAGAAACAAGGATGCGGGAAGTTTACATTACCAGTGCAACCAGGACGGCCATCGGCAGGTTTGGTGGAACCATCCGCACCGTCACCTCCAGGGACCTGGCCACTGTGGTGATCAAGGAAGCCCTGCGCCGGGCGGGTGTGGAACCCGGTCAGGTGGAGGAGGTCATCCTGGGTGAGGCCAGGCAGAGCACCGAGAATGCCAACGTGGCCCGGGTGGCCTCCCTGGCCGCCGGCATCCCCGAGGAGGTACCGGCTTACACCATCAACCGCCTGTGCGCTTCCGCCATGCAGGCCCTGAATTGCGGCCGCCAGCAGATCCTGCTGGGTTATGCCGACATCGTGGTGGTGGGTGGTACGGAAAACATGAGCCGGTCACCCCACTACATCAGAAACGGCCGCTTCGGTGACGGCGAGCTGCAGCTCATCGATTCCAACCTGGAGGGCGGTTCCAGGGCACAGCCGGTGGAAACCTACGGGTCCAACCTGGGCATGGGTCAGACGGCGGAAAACGTGGCGGAGGAGTTCAACATCAGCCGGGAAGACCAGGACCGTTTCGCCCTCTTGAGCCAGCAGAAGGCGGCGGCGGCTATCGCCGCGGGCAAGTTCAAGGAGGAAATTGTACCGGTGGAGGTACCGGGTAAAAAGGGTGCGGCTACTCTTTTCGACACCGATGAATTCCCCCGGCCGGACACCACCCTGGAAGGGCTGGCCAAGCTGAAGTCCCCCTTCAAGGAGGGCGGGTCGGTAACGGCGGGCAATTCCTGCGGTCGCAATGATGGTGCTTCCGCCCTGGTGTTGATGTCCGGTGAAAAGGTGCGGGAACTGGGAGTCAAACCCTTAGCCCGGGTGGTAGAGGTCACCGCAGCGGGTGTTTCACCCCGCATCATGGGGATTGGTCCGGTACCGGCAGTACGGCAGGCGCTGGCCAGAACGGGGATGTCCCTTGATGCCATAGACCTCATCGAACTGAACGAGGCCTTCGCCTCCCAGGCCCTCGCCTGTATGCGGGAACTGGGCATGGACGGAGAGAGGGTTAATGTGAACGGCGGCGCCATCGCCCTTGGTCACCCCCTGGGCAGCACCGGCACCCGTCTGGTGGTTACCCTCATCCATGAAATGGCCCGGCGGGGATCCCGTTTCGGGTTGGCTACCCTCTGCGTAGGCGGCGGGCAGGGAATGGCCACCATCATTGAGAGGGTATAGATTGATGCCAAAAATCCATCACCGGAAGGAGAATCGGGTTGAAAGCTACCGCTCAGGATCTCAAATCATTCTTTTATCCGCGCAGTGTGGCTATCATCGGCGCCTCCAGCAACCTGGACAGCATCAGCGGCCGGCCCATCAGGTACCTGGCGGACAATGGCTATGAAGGAGCCATCTATCCTGTGAATCCCAAGTACAGCGAGATTGCCGGCTACCAGTGCTACCCCAGTGTGGCGGCCGTTCCCGCCGAGGTGGACATGGCCATTGTGGCGGTATCCGTCCAGCGGCTGTTCGATTCCCTGGAGGAGTGCGCCGCCAAGGGTGTGAAAAATGCGGTGATCTTCACCTCCGGCTTTGCGGAAGTGGGGGAGGAGGGCCGGGAACTCCAGCAGCGGCTGGCGGACCTAGCCAGGCGGAGCGGCATGCGTATCTGCGGCCCCAACTGTATCGGCACCGCCAACCTGCCGGGGAAAGTGATCGCCAGTTTCAGCCCCATTTTTGATGCCGCCAAATTTGCCGCCGGTCCGGTGGGGCTGGTGTCCCAGAGCGGCGCCCTGGGGCACGGGCTGTTTACCTTTGCCGCGGAGGCAGGCCTTGGCTTCTCCTATGTCATCAGCTCCGGCAACGAGGTGGACCTGACCACCGCCGATTATATGCGTTTTATGGTGGAGGATCAGGCCACCAGGGTGATTATGGCGTACCTGGAAGGGTGGCGGGACGGAGAGGAGTTTTTCACCATCGCCCGCCGGGCGAAGGAGCAGAAAAAGCCCATCCTCATCCTGAAGGTGGGGCGGACCCAGGTGGGGAGCAAGGCGGCCATGTCCCATACCGCCTCCCTTACCGGCAGTGATGCCGTTTACGAGGCCCTGTTCCGGCAAACGGGGGTCATCCGGGCGGACGACCTGTCTGAGCTGGTGAACATGGCCATCGCCTTTGTCCCCGGCAAAATTCCCTCGGGCAACGGTTTGGCGGTGGTGACCGCCTCAGGGGGAGCCGGCATCCTGATGGCGGATCACGCCGAGGTTAACGGCCTGGTGTTGCCTGACCTGGATGGCCACACCAGGGAGGAATTGAACCAAATCGTACCCTCCTTCGGCAGCACCATGAACCCGGTGGACCTCACCGGTCAGGTGTTAAATGACACCACCCTGCTGCGCCGGGCCATGCACACCGTGCTGGCAGACCCCCGGGTGCACATGGTGACGGTAATGCTGAGCACCTCCACCGGCCAGCTGGCCATGCAGATCGCCACCGACATCGCCGCCGTGGCTGCAGCCACCGATAAACCGGTAGTGGTCACCTGGAGCGGAGCCAGGGGGCTGGCCCCGGCAGCCCGCCAGTTGTTAAAGGAAAAGGGCGTTCCCTGCTACGACACCCCCGGACAGACCGCCCGCGCCTTAAGCGCCCTGGTCAAATACGGGCAGTTTCTCAACAGGGGGGAGGAAGGGCCGGCCCTCGCCACCGGGTCCGATAAAGTCCAATCGGTGGACTGCTCCTGGTTGCGGGAAGTGACCACACCGGCACTAACGGAGCGGGATTCCAAAAAACTGCTGCAGTCCTATGGTATCCCCGTCACCCGGGAGGGACTGGCTACCAGTGCCGCCCAAGCGGGGGAACTGGCGGAAAGCATTGGCTTCCCCGTGTGTGTGAAGGTGGAATCACCACAGATCATGCATAAAACCGAGGCCAAGGCCATCCGCCTGAACCTGGGCACCCGCGCGGAAGTGGAGGAAGCCTTCCGGGAAGTGGTGGCCAATGCCGCGGCCTATAATCCCCAGGCGGAGATCAGGGGTGCGGTGGTGCAGGAAATGATCGGCCAGGGTACCGAGGTTATCGTCGGTGTGAACAACGACAGTTCCTTTGGCCCGGTCATCATGTTCGGTCTGGGCGGTATTTTCGTGGAGGTGATGAAGGACGTCTCCCGCCGCATTGCTCCCCTGACCAGGGCAGAGGCGGAGGAAATGGTGGCAGAGATCAAAGGCTATCCCCTTTTGCAGGGAGTACGGGGCCGCCCGGCGGGTGATGTGGGGGCGCTGGTGGATGTGCTGCTGAAGGTGTCCCGCCTGGCGGTGGATTTGCGGGAGGACCTGGCGGAACTGGACATCAATCCCCTCATCGTACTGCCGGAGGGCAAGGGGGTTAAGGTGGCGGATGCCCTGGTGATCAAAAGGGCGTGAGCTTGCTGTCGTGAGTTAAGGGGGAAGAAAATTGCGCACCTGCCTGGAAGGAATCAGAATTCTGGAATTAACCCACTTCATCGCCGGCCCCTACTGCGGCCAGTTACTGGCGGACATGGGGGCGGATGTGATCAAAATTGAGCGACCGGAGGGTGAGGTGGGCCGCCATTTCGGACCCTTTGAAAAGGGCGAAAGCCTTTATTTCATGGCCTACAACCGCAACAAGCGGGCCATCACCTTAAACCTGCAGACGGAACAGGGCCGGGAAATGTTTAAAGGGCTGGTGGCCACGGCGGATGTGGTGCTGGAAAACTTCCGCCCCGGCATGTTGAAGCGGATGGGGTTGGGGTATGAAGATCTTTGTCGCGTCAACCCCAGGCTGATCATGACTTCCATCTCCGGTTTCGGCCAAAGCGGCCCCTATAAGGACCGGCAGGCGCTGGACATGGTTATTCAGGCCATGGCCGGCATCATGGACCAGACCGGGTTTCCCGATGGGCCGCCGGTGAAGGCCGGTCCGGTCATCGGGGACATCACCGCCGGGATTTACGCCGCCTTGGGCACCATGTTCGCCCTGTTCGCCCGGGAGAGGACGGGCAAGGGCCAGTATGTGGATGTGGCCATGCTGGACGCAGTCTTCGCTTTCCTGGAAAATTTTCCTATTATTTACCTGTTACAGGGCCAGGAAACAAAGCGATCCGGCAACAGCCGGCCCCTCACCGGTCCCAGCAACGCTTACCCGGCCAGGGACGGCTATATCTTTATCTCCGCCAATGCCGATAACCTGTTCCAGCGGTTGATGAACGTCATCGGGCGGCCGGATTTGGCCGCCGACCCCCGCTTTGCGGACGCCAGTTCACGCAAAAGGGGGGAAGGGGAACTGGATAAGGCCATTGCCGCCTGGGCGGCAGGGAAGACCCTGGCGGAGGCCATGGTGGAGCTGGACGAGGCAGGGATCCCCAACGGACCGGTGAACACCGTGGCCCAGATTGCCACCGATCCCCACATCCGGGAAAGGGGTATGGTGTTGGAGATGGATCATCCCGTTATCGGCACCCTGCCGCTGGTGGGTAATCCGGTTAAAATAACTGGCACCCCTGCCCATTACCGGATGCCGCCGCCCCTATTGGGCCAGCACAACGGGGAGGTGTACACTGGACTTTTGGGCCTGTCCGAGGCAAAACTGGATCAATTGCGCCAGCAAGGAATTATTTAGTGCAAGGAGGAGAGTACAGGATGCACATCGATGATGTGAAAAAGGTCTGTGTGGTGGGAGCAGGTGCCATGGGTTCCCAGATTGCCCTGAATACTGCGTTGTACGGCTATCGGGTGACCCTGACGGATATTTCCCGGGAGGTGCTGCAAAAGGCGGAACAGTGGGCCGCCGAATACCTGGCCGGGCGGGTGGCCAAGGGCAAGATGACCGCCGAAAAGGAGGTGGAAGCCAGGGAAAACCTCCTTTTTGTGCCGGATTTGCGGGAAGCGGCCGCCGATGCCGATGTGGTCATCGAGGCGGTGGTGGAAAAGCTGGATGTCAAACGGCAGTTGTTTGCCGAGCTGGACGCCATTTGTCCGCCCCGCACCATCCTGGCTACCAACAGTTCCACCATCGTCAGCTCCAAAATCGCCGATGCCACCAAGCGGCCGGACCGGGTGGTGAACATGCACTACTTTAACCCTGCCCTGGTGATGGAGCTGGTGGAGGTGGTGCAGGGACCCCATACCTCCGAGGAAACGGCCCAGGTGATCATGGAACTTTCCCGCCGGACAGGCAAAATCCCCATTCTGTTAAAGAAAGAGATTTCCGGTTTTGTGGCCAACCGCATCTTGGGTGCGGTGATCCGTGAAGCCTGCTTCCTGTTGGAACAGGGCATCGCCACCCACGAGGAGATCGACCTGGCGGTGGAAAAGGCCCTGCGCTATCCCATGGGTCCCTTCCGCCTGATGGATTTGACCGGCATCGACGTTTCCTATCTGGTGCGGGCACAGCGTTTTGCGGAAAGCGGTCTGGAAGAGGACCGGCCGCCTAAACCCATCGAAGAAAAGTATAAGGCCGGTGAGTGGGGCAAGAAGACTGGCAAGGGTTTCTACGATTACAGGAAGTAGCCATGATCGGTGTGCGCCGGCAGGTAGTTCAGGCGGGCTGCCTGCCGGTTGCTGAAAAGAGGGGGTAAATAGGATGCCCACTGTCAATGTGAGCGGTGTTGATCTCCATTATGAATCGGGCGGCGCCAGTCCCGGCCTTGGCAAAACGGTGGTACTGGTACACGGGGCGGGAGGCAGTAGTGCCCGGTGGGCAAACCAGGTGCGGGCCCTGGCGGACGGCCATTTTCCCGTCGCCCTGGATCTCCCCGGCCACGGGGCTTCCGGCGGGCGGCCCTGTGACCAGGTGTTTTTGTACCGGGAATGGGTTAAGCAGGCGGTGGATGCCCTGGGCTGTAAGAAAATTGTGCTGGCGGGTCACTCCATGGGCGGAGCCATCGCCCTGGACTTTGCCCTTACCTACCCGGAATACCTGCAGGGACTGATCCTGGTCAGTACCGGCGCCCGTCTGCGGGTGGATCCCGCGCGGCTGGAGAGCTACCGCCAGGGGGAATACAGGGCGGAGTGGGCGAGGATGGCCTTTGCCGAGACCGCCTCCCCCCACCTGGTGGAGAAAAGTATCCAGGAAAACATGGCCCTGGACCCGGCGGTGCGGTATGCCGACTTCCTGGCCTGTGACCGTTTCAATGTCTTGGGAAGGGTGCACCACATCCACACCCCCACCCTGGTGGTATGCGGGCAGGAGGATGTGGCCACCCCCGTCAAGTTTTCCCGTTACCTGGCGGAGGATCTGCCCAACGCCCGGCTGGTGGTGGTGGAGGGTGCGGCCCACATGGTGCCTTTGGAACAGCCGGAAATCTTGAACAATGCCATCATGGAGTTTTTAGCAGGACTATAGCCTAGAGAACCAGGGGGGCCGGTGCTTTCAATGCCGGCATGCAGTACCGGCGCAATGACGCATGGGGATGGGGGAATCTGGGACGGGTCCCCCCCGGCAGGACTGTGGACATCCGGTTGCCTCACCCCCCATCCGGCTGGCATCATTATTGCATTTTGAAATCATATGTCAATTCATAACTTTCCGTGTGGAAGGGAGGGACTTGCCGCCAGGCAAGGCAAAGCATGAGTATTAATAAGGTGGTTGTGCTGGGGGCGGGGTTGATGGGCAGGGGCATCGCCCATGTGGCGGCCCTCGGCGGTTACCAGGTGGCTTTGTATGACATCGGTGACGAGGTGCTGGCCAAAGGATTAAGTGTGATCGCCGGCAATCTGCAAAAGGGGGTTGACCTGGGCAAGATCACCGCTGCGGACCGGGAAGCGGCCCTTGCCCGCATCAGGCCGGGTACCGATTTCAGGGCAGCGGTGGTGGATGCGGATTTTGTGATTGAGGCCGCTCCCGAGGATCTGGCCCTCAAACACCGCATCTTCATGGATCTGGATGCCATGTGCCCGCCCCACACGGTGCTGGCCACCAATACCTCCGCCAAGAGTATTACCGAAATTGCCGCCGTAACCAGACGTCCCCAGATGGTGGTGGGAATGCATTTCTTTAATCCCGCCCATGTGATGAAACTGGTGGAGATCGTCCGTGGCCTGGAAACCTGTGATAAGGCGGTACGCCTGACGGAAGAGGTTGCCCTGCAGATGGGCAAGGAGACGGTGGAGGTCAACGAGTTTCCCGGGTTTGCCACCAGTCGCATCAATGCCATGATCGGCAACGAGGCCTTTTACATGTTAATGGAAGGGGTGGCCTCCGCCCGGGACATCGATAAGGCCCTGAAGCTGGGGCTGAATCACCCCATGGGGCCCTTTGAGCTGGGCGACCTGGTGGGCTGGGATACCCGGCTGAAGGTGCTGGAATACCTCCATGCCACCCTGGGTGAGAAGTTCCGCCCGTGCCCCCTCTTGATCAAGTATGTCCATGCCGGCCGGTTGGGGCGCAAGGTGGGACGCGGTGTTTACGAGTACCCGGAAGTAAAAAAGTGAACAGGAGTGGTGCCGATGCCATACCAGAACTTATTGGTCACCAGGGAGGACGGTTTGGGGGTAATCACCCTCAATCGGCCGGAGGTGCGCAACGCCCTGGATCCACAGACCTGGGCGGAGATCCGGGAGGCCGTCCGCGAATTCAAATTTGACGACGGGGTGAAGGTGGTCATCATTACCGGCGCCGGCGGGAAGGCTTTCGCCTCCGGTGCGGATATCCGCTCTCTGCGGGAAAGAAAAACACTGGATGTCCTTAAAAGCGAGGCCAACGACACCCTGAATGAAATTGAATACCTGAACAAGCCGGTGATTGCCGCCATTGACGGTTTTGCCCTGGGCGGGGGCTGTGAACTGGCTATGGCCTGTGATATCAGGATTGCCACCAACCGGTCCAAATTCGGGCAGCCGGAGGTGAACCTGGGCATTATCCCCGGTGCTGGCGGTACCCAGCGGCTGCAGCGTTTAGTGGGGCTGGGCAAAGCCAAGGAACTGATCTTCACTGGTGACATTATCGATGCCCATGAGGCGGAACGGATTGGGCTCATCAACAAGGTGGTGGAGCCGGAACAGCTGATGGCGGCCGCCAAGGAGATGGCGGATAAGATCATGGCCAAAGGGCCGGTGGCGGTGACCGCGGCCAAGGCTGCCATCAACGTGGGAGCCAGTACCGATCTTTTCACCGGGCTGCTTTTCGAACGCTACGCCCAGACGGTGGCCTTTGGCACCGGGGACAGAATAGAGGGTACCTCCGCCTTCCTGGAAAAGCGGAAACCGGAATTCAAAGGGGAATAGAGAAATCATCCTGTAATGTGTGGAGGGAGAAACATGGACTTTACCATTCCGGCAGAACTGCAGCAAATGGCAGCTATGATCAGGGATTTTGTGGAGAATGAGGTGGAGCCCTATGCCCAGCAGATCGAGGATGAGGACAAGATCCCTGACCATATCATCGCTAAGACCAAGGAGATCGGGCTGTTCGGCATGAGCATTCCCGAGGCTTACGGCGGTATTGGCCTGAACATGCTGGGCCGGTGTGTGGTGCTGGAGGAAATGGGCCGTACCCATACCGGCTGGGTCAGCCTGATAGGCGCCCATACCGGCATCGGATCCACCGGAATTATCGAGATGGGCAGTGAGGAAACCAAGAAAAAGTACCTCCCGCTGATGGCCAGGGGAGAAAAGATCGGCGCCTTTGCCCTGACGGAGCCCAATGCCGGGTCAGACGCCACCAACCTGAAAACCACGGCGGTCAAAAAGGGTGACAAGTGGATCTTAAACGGCATGAAACATTTTATTACCAACGGCCCCATCGCGGACGTGTTCACCGTCATCGCCGTCACTGACAAGGAGAAGGGCGCCCGGGGCGGTTTTACCGCTTTCCTGGTGGAGAAGGATTTCCCTGGCTTTTCCGTGGGAACCATCGAGAAAAAGATGGGACTGCGGGGCTCCTATACTTCGGAACTGAACTTCGAGGACTGTGAAGTGCCGGCGGAGAATATGCTGGGCCAGGAGGGCAAGGGTTATGCCGCCGCCCTGAAAATCCTGTCCAAGGGCCGCTGCACCCTGGGGGCCCGCTGCATCGGTGCCTGTAACAAGCTCATCGAGATGTCCGGCCGTTATGCCCAGCAGAGGGTGCAATTCGGCCAGCCCATCGCTTCCTTCCAGGCCATCCAGTGGATGCTGGCGGATATGGCCACGGAAACGGCGGCAGCCAAAGCCCTTACCTACCAGGTGGCCTGGATGGTGGACAGCGGGATGCCGGTGTTCAAGGAAAGCGCCATGGTGAAGCTGTTTGCCTCCGAGGTGTTGAACCGGGTGGCGGATAAGGCGGTACAAATCCATGGCGGGATGGGCTATATGAAGGAATACCCGGTGGAGCGTTTTTACCGGGATGCCCGCATCACCCGCCTGTATGAGGGGACCAACGAAATCCAGCGGCTGATCATCGCCGGGCAGGTGTTGAAGGAGCTGGAGGTGTAGGGTTGCCCACCGTATCTTGAACCGAAGGGGGGTGAGGTCCATTGAAAATGTATTTTGAAGATGCCACTGTGGGCGAAACCCATGTCACGCCGGCCAGGACCATTACCGAAACCGATGTGATGTTGTTTGCGGGCCTTTCCGGTGATTACAACCCGCTGCATACCGATGCGGAGTTCGGTAAGAACACCGTGTTTAAGGAGCGCATCGCCCACGGCTTGCTGGGACTGGCCGTCACCACAGGGTTAAAGGCCCGGCTGGGCCTGTTCGACGGGACGGTGGTGGCCTTTCTGGGCCTGACCTGGGACTTCAAGAAACCGATTTTCTTCGGCGATACCATCCATGCCCGGTTTACCATTGTGGAAAAACGGGAAACCAAACACCCGGACCGGGGGATCATCGTCCAGGCTGTCCAGGTGCTGAACCAGCGGGGAGAGGTAGTGCAGGAAGGGCGCCATACCACCATGGTGCGGCGGCGCCCCGCAGATTGAAAAGTCAGGGAAATCTGACAAGTTGTATAACGGCAGTCCGCTTTTCAAACCTTATGGAACGAAAGAGGGGATTACGGATGGGCTTACCAGGTGCGGATCTGGCCGGCAAAATAGCCCTGGTCACCGGGGGCAGCAAGGGAATCGGTTACGGCATGGCCCGGGCCCTGGCGGAGGTTGGGGTGCACGTGGTGGTTGCCAGCCGCAACCTGGCGGAAGGGCAGGCGGTGGCCGCTGAACTGGCCGGCCTGGGAACCCGTGCGGGGGCGCGCCGGGCGGATGTGACCAGCAAGGCGGAAGTGGAAGCCATGGTGGCATCGGTGGTGGAGGAGTACGGCAGGATTGACATTTTGGTCAACAATGCCGGCATGAACATCCGCAAGCCGTTATTGGATCTGGCGGAAGAGGAATGGGATCAGGTGCTCAACACCAATTTAAAGGGACTCTTCCTGGTGGGCCAGGCGGTGGGACGGGTGATGACACGGCAAAGGCGCGGCAAGATCATTAACATTGCCTCGGTGGCCGGGGTAAAGGGGCGGCCGCTCCTGGGCGCCTACTGTGCCAGCAAGGGTGCGGTAATCCAGCTGACGCGGGTGATGGCCTTGGAATGGGTGAAGGACAACGTCCATGTCAACGCCATCGCGCCCAGCTACATCGAAACCCCCATGACGGCAGACTTTATCAAGGAAAAGGGTGAGGAACTCCTCCGGCGCATTCCCATGGGGCGGTTTGGCACCTTTGCCGACCTGGCCGGAGCGGTCATCTACCTGTCCTCGGAAGCATCGGATTTCATCACCGGCCAGACCATTTTTGTGGACGGCGGCTCCACCGCCTCCTAGGAATGTAAACCAGGGGATAGCTTAAGACCATGGTGTCTTTGGCTATTTCCACAGATTTTACATCAAATTTTGGGGGAGGCGCACGGTCAGGTGACGGAAGACCCTCAAGCCAATAATGGGGAGTTGCAGCGCCGGTGGGCCAACCTCTGCCTGGTATCCCTGCTGGTGCTGGCCACCACCATGAGCCAGTTTTCCTACGCCCCCATGGGACCATTTCTCATCACCTACTTCGGCCTTACCAAGACCCAGATGGGCGTACTGGCCTCCGCCGTTTTCCTGGGGGTAATCACCACCACCTTCATGGCCGGGTGGATGGTGGACGTGGTGGGTGTACGCAGGATGATCCTGGTGGGGCCCGGCCTGATGGCTGCCTGTATGCTGGGTGTGGCCATAGCCGGCAGTTACTGGACGGTGTTCGGGTGGTTATTTCTGCTGGGGGTTGGCAACAGTGTGATGATGCCCCTGGGTAATTCCGCCATTTTCGAGTGGTTCCGGCGGCAGGAAAGGGGCCTGGCCATGGGTGTCAAACAGTCTGGTATGGCGGCGGGACCGGCCGTCGGGGCCGCCATCCTGCCGTTAATCGCCGTGGCTTACGGGTGGCAGCGGGGCTATCAGGTGGGCGGTCTGCTGCTGGCGGGGATTACCCTGCTTTGTTACCTGTGGTATCGCGATCCGGATAGCGGTTTTGCCAAAGGTCCCAGCCCTCCGGCACCTACCTTGGCGGCCATCAGGGATATTTTCTTTAACCGGGATATCTGGCTGGTAGGAATCTTCGGCCTATCCATGGGCGGCGCCCAGGTGGCCTTTACCACCTTCCTGATCCCTTTTCTGGATGAGGTGCTTTTAATCCCGGTGATCACCGGTGGGGCCCTGCTGGCCCTTACCCAGTTGAGCGGGGCCATCGGCCGGCCGGTTTTTGGCATGATCAGTGACCGAATTTTTAACGGCCGGCGGAAGGGCATCATGTGCATTACCGCCCTGGCCGCTGTACTTTGCCTGATACTGGTGTCCTTCCTGCCCGGGGGATTGCCCTTCTGGTTGTTGGTGTTGTTAATGGTGGTCATGGGATTAGCCATCATGGGCTGGGCAGGCCCATATTTTACCCTCATCGTGGAGGTGGCGGGTGAACGCAATATCGGTCTGGTCAGTTCCATGGCGGTGACCATGAATTTATTGGGCATCATGTCCGGCCCGCCTATTTTCGGATTGATTGTGGACTTGACCGGCTCTTATCGCCTGGCCTTTCGCCTTTTTGCCCTGTGGCTTGGTGTTGCTTCACTGATCTTTTTGCTTTCCAGGATCGAACGGCCCGGAAATATCCACTGGGTCAGGGCCTTTTACCGGGAATTGATGTAAGAGGGGTGCCAAATGCCAGACCGGCGTCCCTTGCCAGGCTGCCTTGCCAAATGCTTAGTAAGGAGGTGCGTGTATGACAACTGTGCTGGTGACACCGTCATTGAGCCGCAAACACTGGGATGTTCTGGCGAAGGAGTTTCCCCATACTTCCTTTTTGGACACCGCCGGGCTGGTGCAGCAGCGAGGGGCGGAAGTCCGTGTGTTGGTGACCGATGGGGGGGATGTATCCGGCCTATTGGGCCGGCTGCCCAACCTGGAGTGGGTCCAGGTTTTGCGCGCCGGCATTGACAACATACCGCTGCCGGCCCTACGGGAGCGCCGGATCAGGCTGACCACCGTCCGGGGTATTCACGGGATTCCCATCGGCGAACATGTGATGGGCATGATTTTACAGCACTCCAGGCGGCTGCTGCAGTTCCACGCCCACCAGATGCAAAGGGTATGGGATCGGAGTTTGAAAACCGATGAGGTTTACGAAAAAACCCTGGGTATTGTGGGTATCGGCGCCATCGGCAGGGAGATTGCCAAGAGGGCCAGGGCTTTCGGCATGAGGGTGATTGGCATTAACTCCAGGGGTACACCGGTGGAGGAGGCGGATATGGTGCTGTCCTTCGCGCAGTTGCCGGACATGCTGGCGGAAAGTGACTACGTTGTCATCGCCTTGCCTTTGACACCGGAAACCACCCGGATCTTCGGTGAGGCAGAATTCCGTCTAATGAAGCCCTCGGCCTTTTTCATCAACATCGCCCGGGGAGAAGTTGTGGACGAACAGGCGCTGATCCGGGCACTGCAGGAAGGGTGGATTGGCGGGGCCGGGCTGGATGTCTTCAGCACCGAGCCCCTGCCGGTGGAAAGCCCCTTATGGGGTATGGCCAATGTATTGGTCACCCCCCACGTTTCCGCCCTGTCCCCTAGGTATTACGAGCGGGCCATGGCGGTTTTCCGCCGTAACCTGCAGGAGTTTTTGGCCGGGGAGGCCCTGTTTAATGAGGTTGATCTGTATAAAGGGTATTAATGGTGAAGGAGAGGACGGGGCATGAGAGAAGCGGTAATTATCGGTGCGGCCAGAACACCCATCGCCAGGGTGGGCGGAGCCCTTAAAAATGTCCGGCCGGAAACACTGGCCGGCGTGGTCATTAAAGAGGCGGTGCAGCGGGCCGGGGTCAAGGACCCGGCAGAAATTGACGAGGTTATTTTCGGGCATGTCCTGGGAGCCATCGGCTGCATGGCCAGGGTTGGCCTGCTGGAAGCGGGTCTCCCGTTAAGCATCCCGGGCCTGACGGTGGACCGGCAGTGTGGTTCCGGTTCCACCGCCATCAACCTGGCGGCCCTCCACATCCAGGGCGGCATGGGGGAACTGTATGTGGCGGGCGGTGTGGAGAGCATGACCCTGCAGCCATACTTATTGGAAAAGCCGGTGGAGGCTTACCAGCGTTTCCCACCCAACTGGATTCCCAGGCGGCCGCTGGCTCCCAAGGAAATTGGCGACCCGCCCATGGGGATCACCGCCGAGAATGTGGCGGAAAAGTGGGGCATCCCCCGGGAGGAACAGGATGAAATGGGCTACCTGAGCCAGCAGAAGGCCGGCCGGGCCTTAAGGGAAGGCCGGTTCAAGGAACAGATCGTTCCCGTGGTCATCCCGCAGAAAAAGGGGCAGGTGGTGTTCGACACCGACGAACACCCCCGGCCGGATGTCACCATGGAGGGACTGGCCAAGCTGCCCCCGGCCTTCAAGGAGGGCGGCAGCGTCACAGCGGGTAACTCCTCCGGCCTGAACGACGGCGCCGGCGCGGTGATCGTGGCTACCAGGGAAAAGGCGGCCCAGCTGGGGGTACAACCGCTGGCGGCCATTAGGGGTTTTGCCTACGCCGGCGTTGACCCCAACATTATGGGTATCGGGCCGGTCCCTGCCACCCGGAAGGTGCTGCACCAGCTGGGGTTGACCCTGGACGACATGGATGTGATTGAACTGAACGAGGCCTTTGCTGCCCAGGCCATTGCCTGCTGCCGGGAACTGGACATCGACTGGCGGGATGGGGAGAAGTTCAATCCCAACGGAGGAGCCATCGCCCTTGGACATCCCATTGCCGGTTCCCTGGCCATCCTGGTGATCAAGGCCATGTACGAATTGAAGCGGCGGCAGGGCCGGTATGCCCTGATCACCGCGTGCTGCGGTGGGGGCCAGGGAGTGGCCACCGTCATTGAGAATCTGTAAAGACAGAATGCAGGGTATATGTCTAAATGCTCCTGTGCATTGGGGAATAGGGTTTCCCAGGCAGATCATGGTGGTCCGCCTGGGGTAATTGACCCATGAATGTTCTCTTTTTCATTGATATGTCTAAAAATATAAACTATTTTGATTAAATTGTCACATAGGCTGAGAAATGGCATGGAGGTTGCATGTTTTACCGGTTGGCAGGAAACGGGAAAAATGGTTGCTGCTTGCATGCAAAATACCATTAACAGGGGAGGGTGAAGGATGGTTAGAACAAAAAATGTGTGGTTGCTAGTGTTGGTGCTGTTAGTGACAGTGGCGGTTACGGCCTGTGGCGGAGGGGATAAGGCTGCCGGGCCAAAGACTGACCAGGGAACCCCGCCGGCCCAACAAACCCAGGATATCCAGCTGGTCTTCGCTACCGGTCCATCGGGAGGGACCTGGTATCCCCTCGGTGGAGCCATTGCTGAGGTTATTCAAAAAAAGGTTCCGGGGGTGACCGTTTCCATCCAAATGGGTGGTGGTGAAGCCAATGTAAAGGGTGTCCAAAAGGGTATTTACCAAATGGGCATAAGTTATTCCCATACCACGGCGGAAGCGGTGGAAGGTACCGGAAGTTTTGATGAAAAGCACCCGAAGGTGTTGGGGCTCATGTCTTTGTATCCCTCTGCTTTACAATGGGCTGCCAGGCCGGATGCCGGTATCAACAGCATCAGTGATCTTAAAGGGAAAAAGATCTCTCCCGGTACCAAGGGTTTTTCCGGTGAAGCGATGGTCCGCCAGGTGTTGAAAGTCTATGGTTTAAGCTATGATGACATGTCTAAGGTTGAGTACGTTTCCTACTCTGACTCCGTTAACCTGATGAAAGACAAGCATATTGATATTTTCATACCCATCACCACCTGGCCCGCGCCGACGATCCAGGAAGTGGCCCTGCAGAGCGGAGTAAAAATGATTCCCATCGATCCTGATAAGATGGATGAACTGAAAAGGATTAACCCCGGATATGCCGCGGTAATGCTACCAGCCAATACCTATAAGGGACAGGCGGAGGACGTGCTCAGCCTGGGTTCCAACGCCAATATCGTAATATCCGCGGACATGCCGGAAGACCTGGTTTATAACATTACCAAGGCCATCCTGACCAGCCTGGATGATTTGCGCAAGGTGCATTCATCAATAGCCAAAATGACACCGGAAACCGCCCCCCAGGATGTGGGCGCTCCTCTTCACCCGGGAGCAGCGAAATACTACAAGGAAATCGGTGTCCTGAAATAGCGGCCAGGGGGCCGGTGGACCTCCACCGGCCCCCCTATCCCGATTAGGTGCAAAGGAAGTGCAACACTGCTGGGGTTAGGGGGTATGGCTGAACATGGAGGAAGGTGGCGGCGGGAAAAAGCGGGAACTGGGGTTATGGACCAGACGGATTGTCAGTTTGATAGCCGTTGGCTTAAGCATGTTTCAAATCTACACGGCCTTTTTTGGTGTCCTGGAATCCACAAGGCAGCGGTCCATTCATTTAAGCCTGATCCTAATCTTGGTGTTTTTACTGCAAGCTCCAAGCAGCAAGTTGAAGAAATCAAGGCTGGTTTGGGTCATTGACCTGTGCTTCATACTGCTGGTGCTGGCTTCTTACGGTTATGTGATTATGAATTCCCAGGAGATTGCCAGCCGGATGTCCTATGTCACGGATTTAACGGCAGCGGAGATGTTGTTCGGTGTGCTGGGCATCGCCATTCTGATTGAAGCTGCCAGGCGTACCATGGGGAACGTATTTGCCGGTTTGTTGGCGGTATTTGTGGCCTATGTCTTTGTGGGGCCATATATAAAGGGCAGTTTCGGTCATCAGGGATATTCCCTGATGTGGACCGTGGATCACATCTTTTACACGCGAGAAGGAATATTTGGCACGCCATTGGGTGTATCAGCCACGTACATTTATATATTTCTCCTCTTTGGAGCCTTTTTGGAAAGGTCTGGGGCGGGGGAATTTTTCATGAATCTGGCTCTGGCCCTTACCGGTAGGTACCGGGGTGGACCGGCCAAGACGGCGGTGGTGGCCAGCGGGATTATGGGGACTATCTCCGGTAGCGCCGTTGCCAATGTAGTGACAACAGGGTCATTCACCATTCCCTTAATGAAAAAAATTGGCTACCAGCCCAGGTTCGCCGGTGCCGTAGAGGCCGTTGCCTCAACGGGCGGTCAAATCATGCCTCCCATCATGGGTGCGGCCGCATTCATCATGGCGGAATTCACTGGGATTCCTTATATCAAAATCGCGGCAGCGGCTATTTTCCCGGCTTTTTTATACTATTTCAGCCTGGGCTGGCAAATTCACTTTCGCGCTGTCCGGCAAAACATGCGGGGGCTCACTGCTGAGGAAACACCCCATTTTGGCCGGATACTGCGCAGCGGGTTTCTTTATCTGATCCCCATCGTAGTAATAATCGCGCTTTTGGCCGTGGGGTATACACCATTAAAGGCCGGGATGTATGCACTGGTTACAGTATGGGCGTGTACCCTGGTTAATCTGGCCCATCCCATGGGTTTGCGTCAAGTGTGGGAAGCCTTGGAGGCTGCCGCCAAAACGGCCATTGATGTGGCGGTGGCGTGCGCCGCGGCTGGCATCGTGGTAGGGGTGGTCAGCTTGACGGGTTTGGGAATCAAGTTTAGCACCATGATTATCCAGGCAGCGGGCGGTCATCTGATTCTCGCCCTGACCTTTACCATGTTGGCGGCCCTGGTGCTGGGTATGGGTTTGCCCACCTCCGCCGCTTATATTATCCAGGCTGCGATTGTGATCCCTTCCCTGGTCAAACTGGGTGTGCCAGTCCTTGCTGCCCACATGTTTGCCTTTTATTTCGCCATCGTTTCTGCCATTACGCCACCCGTTGCCCTGGCAGCTTACGCCGGTGCCGGCATATCGGGGGCAGATCCCTTTAAAACCGGTTTTACCGCATGGCGCCTAGGTCTGGCCGGGTTCATCGTACCCTTCATGTTTGTGTATGGCCCGAGCCTGCTGTTGCAAGGTAGTCCCGGCGAGATCGCGCTGACCGTTGTGTCCGCCTCCATTGGCGTAATATCACTTGCTTCCGCCCTGGAAGGATATCTTATCCGCCAGCTTTCCCTGTGGGAAAGGGCCTTGCTGCTTTTTGGTGCGGTGGTGCTGATCAAGCCTGGGCTGATTACCGATGTGGTGGGTATAGGGCTGTTGATACTGGTATTGTTGCGGCAATGGCATGTTGGGAGGCAGGGACGTATTGTGGAGGTACATGGAAACTCACGGTAGAGGTGATTGCGGGAGAAAGGGGGGGGAATTTTGCAGCGGGAAGTGAAACTGGTACAAGGGAATCAGGCCATTGCCGAGGGGGCTGTTTATGCCGGGGCCAGGTATTATGCCGGCTATCCCATTACACCGTCCTCTGAGATCGCGGAACTCTGTTCCGTGTTGATGCCCCAGTTGGGGGGCGTCTACATGCAAATGGAAGATGAGATTGCCAGCATTGCGGCGGTGATCGGGGCATCCCTGGCCGGGGTAAAATCCTTTACCGCCACCAGCGGTCCTGGTTTTTCCCTCATGCAGGAAAACCTGGGCCTGGCGGTGTTGGGGGAGGTACCGTGCGTGATCATCAATGTGCAGCGGTGCGGACCCAGTACCGGCTTGGCTACCAAGCCCGCCCAGTCCGATGTGATGCAGGCCAGGTGGGGCCGCCATGGGGATCAGGCCATCATCGCCCTGTCCCCGGCGACGGTGAAGGAGTGTTTCGACCTGACGGTGACTGCCTTTAATTTTGCGGAAAAATTCAGGGTACCGGTGGTTCTTTTGGCTGATGAAATTGTGGGACACATGCGTGAGAACTTTACCTATCCGGCGCCTGGCGAATTGCAGGTGGTGGAAAGAAAAAAACCCACGGTCACCCCGGACCGGTATAAGCCCTTTGAGCCTGCGGAAGATGGGATTGCCCCCCTTGCCGCCTTTGGCAGTCAATATGTTTTTCATATCACCAGTTCTATGCACGGTACCGACGGCTACAGTAACAACGACCCGGGCAATGCCGCCTGGCGGGTGGCCCAGTTGCACCAGAAAATTGACCGTTACCGTAGTGAAATTGTGCTGACCAAAACCTTTAATGCGGAAGACGCCGATGTATTGTTAATCGCCTACGGGGCCACCACGCGGGCGGCGCGGGCGGCTGCCCTGACGGCCCGTAGGGGTGGGATACGGGCCGGTGTGCTGCAACTGCTCACCATCTGGCCTTTCCCGGATGAAATAGTTGCCGTACTTGGAGGGCAAGCCAGCACCGTGGTGGTGCCGGAGATGAACTTTAGCGGGCAGGTGGCTGGTGAGGTACAGCGGGTTTTGGGGCCCGGTGCAGACATCCGGCGTGTCAACAGGTATAACGGGCAGGTGATTACCCCGCAGGACATTTTGAGGGCGATCCAAGGAAGGTGATTTAGTTGGCGCATGTAACGGGTGAAAGATATTTAAAAAAGGAGTGCCTTCCCCTGATGTGGTGCCCGGGATGCGGGAACGGCATTGTGCTGGGTGCCATGCTGCGGGCTTTTGAAGAATTGGAATATGAGTTACACAACACGGTGGTGGTAACGGGCATCGGTTGCTGGGGAAAGGCGGATGACTACCTGTTAACCAATGCCTTGCACACCACCCATGGCCGTGCCCTGGCCTTTGCCACAGGCATTAAAGCCGCCAATCCCAGGCTGCATGTGGTGGTGCTGATGGGTGACGGTGACGGCATTACCATCGGCGGTAACCATTTCATCCACGCGGCCAGAAGGAATATGGACCTGACGGCCATTGTGGTCAACAATTACAATTATGGCATGACCGGCGGACAGTGCTCGGGCACCACACCGGCGGACAGCTATACCAGCACCACCCTTTACGGCAACCCGGAGCGGGAACTGGACATCTGCCGCCTGGCGGAGGTGGCCGGGGCCAACTATGTGGCCAGGGGGACCGTCTATCACGGCTGGGAGTTGCAGCAGTTGATCAAGGAGGCCTTAAACAAAAAGGGTTTTGCCCTGGTGGAGGCGGTCAGCCCCTGTCCCACCCATTTCGGCTCCCATAACGGGATGAGGGAACCGGTCGAGATGTTGAACCATCTAAAGGAAAAGGCCGTAACCATGGATGCCTACAGGCAACTGAAGGAACCGGAAAGGGATGGGTACTTTGTTATCGGCAAGCTGGCGGAACGGGATGCACCGGATTTCAGTACAAATTATGAGAGGATGCGAGGCAGGATCGCCGGTGCCCGGAAGGAAGGTGAACCTGCTTGATGAAAGAAAGGTATGAAATCATCCTGGCGGGCGCGGGGGGCCAGGGTCTGATCCTCTGTGGCATGATCCTGGCGGAGGCTGCCATCGCCGAGGGGAAAAACGTGGTCCAGACCCAGTCCTATGGCATAGCCACCAGGGGTGGTTTTTCCAAGTCCGAGGTGATCATGGACCGGGAGGAAATCATTTTCCAGCAGATTCAACGACCGGACGTGGTGTTGGCCCTGACGGAGCAGGCCATGGCCATGTTTGCATCGGCGGGGCCGGAGGTCCAAATATTTTACGATTCCACCCTGTTGGGAACCAGGCCAGGTCAAAACCTGCACGGCTACCCGTTTTCCGCCCTGGCCAGCGAACTTGGTCATGGAGGGACGGCCAATATCATCGCCCTGGGTGTCATGGCGGTACTGACCGGCATGGTGAAAGTAGAAAGCCTGGTATCGGTGTTGAGCAGCAGGTTTTCCGGGAAAACAGCGGACCTGAATATAAAGGCATTGTACACCGGGGTGAAATTAGTTGAAAAAATAACGAAAGGAGACCCTTTATGAAAAACGGGAAACCTACCAAACCCCCGTGTACGGCAGCCTGCCCGGCGGGTATTGATGTACCCCGTTATATTAGGTATATAAGGGGAGGAAACTTTGAACAAGCCCTGGCTGTCATTCGTGAGCGGATACCCTTCCCCGCCGTGTGCGGTTACGCCTGCGTGCATCCCTGTGAGTCCAGGTGCGCCCGGGTACAGTATGAAGAGCCTGTGGCCATCAGGATGCTTAAACGGGCGGCAGCGGAGCACGGAAAGGGAGGGTGGACGGATACCAAAACCGCTCTTCCCACCGGTAAAAAGGTCGCGGTCACCGGTGCCGGGCCGTGTGGCCTGACGGCAGCCTATTACCTGGCCGGGCAGGGACACGGGGTTACGGTTTTTGAAGCCCTTCCCCTGCCGGGAGGCATGCTGCGGTACGGTATTCCCGCTTACCGCCTGCCCAATGACGTACTGGACGGGGAAATCCAGGTGATCAAAAACCGCGGTGTAAAAATCATCACCGGTGCCAGGATCGGATCCCCGGAGGAACTACTGGGGAAGGGCTTTGACGCCGTGCTGGTGACCACGGGAGCCTGGAACAGTAAAAGAACAGGTATCGAAGGAGAAGAAACCGCCCGGGTTATCCCTGGTCTCACCTTCCTGCAAGACGTTAATTCGGAACGCCGACCGGAGATAGGGAAAAAAGTGGTGGTGGTGGGCGGCGGCAATACCGCCGTGGATGCCGCCAGGGCGGCGGTGCGGCTGGGCGCGGAGGTTACTGTGGTATACCGCCGCACCGTGACGGAAATGCCAGCCAGCCCGGAAGAGGTTCGAGACGCGCTGGCAGAAGGCGTAAAAATCGAGCCTTTGACCGTTCCGGTTAGGGTGGCGGAAAACACCATTACCTGCATCAAAACGACCCCCGGTTTCTTGGGCGGCAGCGGGAGACCCAGCCCTGCGCCGGTTGAAGGCAGCGAGTTTTCCATGGAGTGTGACACGGTAATCGTGGCCACCGGGCAGTCACCCGACGCCGGGGCATTAAACTTGGAAGGAAACGATAACGGGACCATCAAGGTGGATGAGACCCTTGCCACGTCGAAAAAGGGCGTTTTTGCCGCCGGCGATGCGGTGACCGGGCCTTCCTCCATTATCGAGGCCATTGCCCAGGGCAGGCTGGCGAGTATCTCCGTAGACAGGTTTTTGGGCGGAACCGGCCGGATCGACCAGCCGGCTGAAAGCGCGGACCATCCGGAAATACCGGATGCAGCGCCCTGGGGGACGGCGCGGCCGGGTGTTAAAGGCATACCTGTGGAAGAGCGAATCCGTGGTTTTAACACCGTAGAGTTCGGGTATGACCGCGAAACCGCCATAGAAGAAGCCCATCGCTGCCTGGCCTGCGATCTTCGAGAGTTTTCGGTGGAGGTCAACTACACCATCTGCAAAGGTTGCGGCTACTGCCATGAGGTCTGTACACTGGATGTTTTCCGAACATCCGGCACCTTCAATTCCCAGGGTTACCGGCCCGCGGTCGCCGCTTCCACCGAAAGGTGCGTCGGATGCCTCAGGTGCTTGTACGTGTGCCCGGACTTTGCCATTAGAGTGAAGCCTCTCCCGCCTGTAGAGGCGGGAGCTTCCTGGTTCATGGACCGCAGCCTTTAACTCACCCGCCGGGAAGT
>DDKM01000088.1:0-2513 GCA_002339345.1 Firmicutes bacterium UBA2598
TTTCCTGATGCTGTCTCATATGGAGCCACCCGAGAAGGTGCTGGAGCAGGCCAAACTGATGGAATCCTACGGCGCCGACGTGGTCTACGTGGTGGACTCGGCGGGGGCGATGGTGACCGATGACGTCCGGCGCAAGGTGGGCCTGCTAAAAGAAAACCTGAGGGTTGAGGTAGGCTTCCACGCCCATAACAACCTGGGCCTGGCCATAGGCAATACCCTGGCGGCCATCGAGGAAGGAGCCGGCGTGGTGGACGGTTGCCTGGCGGGACTGGGAGCGGGGGCCGGCAACACCCCAACGGAGGTGCTGGTGGCGGTGCTGGACAGGTTGGGATATGAAACCGGCGTGGATTTGTACGCGATAATGGATGCGGCGGAGGATGTTGTCAGGCCCTTGATGCATCGTCCCCAGGTGATTGATAAGGCCGCACTTTCGCTGGGCTATGCCGGGGTGTATTCCAGTTTCCTCCTGCACACCTTCCGGTCGGCGGAGAAATTCGGATTGGACCCCCGGGATATCTTGATTGAACTGGGCCGCCGCAAGGTGGTGGGTGGCCAGGAAGACATGATCGTGGACGTGGCCTTGGCGTTGTCCAAAGCAAAAGCCTAAGGGCTGAGGTAAACCGGGAAACCGAGACAATAGGGCACTTAGGGCATTATTGAGAAAAGGAGGGTTTTAAAGTGTTAGGGGAAGAAAAGTGCCAACAACTGGCGGACCGCCTAGTGGTGGCGGAGCGCACACGGGAGACCATCACGGCAATTACCGACGAATACAAGGACATCACCATCGACGACGCCTACCAGATCCAGTTGCGCGTGATCAAGGCCAAGTTGACGGATCGCAACCGGGTGGTGGGAAAAAAGATCGGTCTTACCAGCTTGGCCATGCAGAACCTCTTGGGGGTCTACGAGCCTGATTACGGCCACTTGCTTAGCAACATGGAGGTAGTGAACGGCGGAATAATCCGGCTGGGAGAGTTGATGCAGCCCAAGGTGGAGGCAGAGGTGGCCTTCCTGCTCAAGAAAGATCTGGCCGGTCCGGGAGTGTCGGTTTCTGACGTACTGCGGGCTACGGAAGCGGTGGTACCCTCCCTGGAGATTGTGGACAGCCGCGTGAAGGACTGGAAGATCAAGATCCAGGACACGGTGGCGGACAACGCCTCCAGTTCCCGGTTTATCCTGGGAGGCAGGCTTACCCGGGTGGATAACATCGATTTGAGCCTCACCGGTTTGGTTTTCAGGAAAAACGGCGAGGTCTTGAGTACCGCGGCCGGCGCTGCCGTGCTGGGGCACCCTGCCGCCGCTGTTGCCTGGCTGGCCAATAAACTGGCAGAGTTTGAGATTACCCTGAAAGCCGGGGAAGTAGTCCTGTCCGGGGCATTTACCGCAGCGGTGACGCCCGCTGCCGGCGATTACTTCGAGGCCTGTTTTGACCGGCTGGGTACCGCCACCGTCCGGTTCGCGGTTTGAAATTAACTGCTAGTGTTCCGGGAAAAACGTTTCAACCCGAAAGTTACAAGTCTTTTCCTTTGTGGTATAATACTTGCAAGAAGTTTCTCTCCCCTTTTACCGGTGAGCGATCGCAGACTAAAAGCTTAAGCTCACATTTGTTCAAAGGTGGTGTTAGGCAAGATGCAGGACCTGATGGCCGCAGGAAATGCCCCGGGGGCTTTTTGCTCGAGAGGGCGATACACCTACTCGGATTACTTAAAGCTCGAAGACGGCAATCGTTATGAAGTAATCGAGGGGGAACTGGTGGTGACGCCTTCGCCGGGTTTCAAACATCAGAAAATAACTGCTGCTATAGAGAAGGCCCTGACGGAATTTGTGGAACAAAATAACCTTGGAACAGCGATCGTAGCACCTTTTGATGTGGTCTTGGCCGAAGATATAGTATTGCAGCCGGATGTACTTTTTATTTCCCGGGAAAGGTATCATCTGCTTACTGACGCCTGCTTTAAAGGATCTCCGAATCTGGTGGTGGAAGTGATTTCCCCTTCTTCGAGCAGTCGCGACCGGATAAAGAAGAGCCGCCTTTACCGGTATTATGGCGTACAGGAACTGTGGCTGGTCGATGCAGAGGCCAGGACGGCGGAAGTATTAACTTCCAAGGAAGATGGGTGGTACCAGTTCGGTGCCTATGACGAGGAAGACGTGCTGACATCATCCCTCCTGCCCGGTTTACAAATAAGTTTAAAGGAAATATTTGCTCTACCGGAAGAGATCTCTCTATAGCCTGTATCTAGTGAGTTAAAAATTGGGGGCCGTAGCATCGCAAAGAATGTTACGGCCCTTATATTGCCAGCACTTCTCATCGGTATCCTGTCTGTAGACATGGCTTTAGTGCCAAAAGTTATGGATGTGTATTTCGAAAAATGGGGAATGATGGCAGGAAAACGGCAATTCCTGTCTAAATGTTTGTCGAAGAGAAAGAAATTGAAAGGAATGATCGGGAAGATGACAGCGTTAGGCTATGCTGCCAGAACATATGTTCCCCTCCGGGGGGGGGGGGGGGG
>DDKM01000088.1:2822-6075 GCA_002339345.1 Firmicutes bacterium UBA2598
ATATGTTCCCCTCCGGGGGGGGGATTATATGTAATATATACCATATATTGGGAAGTATTAATCTTTTCCCTTTTTCTTGCCAGAACTTCTGGCTCCCTAGAACGTTTCCATTCTTTACCTGCCCTTCAAATTTACCTCCCAGGGTTGCCCCTTCGCTTCTTGCGCTTGACAGTGGGGCGCATAAAACCCTTTCTTGTCAAAGGATTTATTCCCGCTTGGTCCCTCATTCATTTATCCTGTAAACAGGATTCTTCAAACGTGAACGTTTTGAACGCTGGAAAAACTTTTGTGTTCCGGCGATGTTGAATCATCCCCCTTAAAATGTTGAGTGGTGAAACTTTATTATGCTAAAGGCAAACCATCCGAAAGGGTGGGGCGCAAAGCCATGGGTCTGTAGCCCTAGAGGGTATGACTGCCAGGTTGCCGTGATAAAGGTATTGCTATTGTTTTAAATAGCGTTCTGTTGCGGCAGCTCTGGTCGGGCTGCCGTTTGTTCTTAGAGTATGTCTATCCGTTAATGTTCAGGTATGGAGGTCGACCAGTAAAATGACGGACAGTAAATTTATAAAGGGGGCGGTGCCTATAGAGCTAACGGGGATAGGTGACCTGTTAAAGTCGATGAAAGAGTGCTGGCCGAGACTATTCCTCCACAGCGCCAATGTTGCCAATCTATGTATGAGAATATGCACTTTCCTCCGTCTTGACGAAGTGGAGCGGGAAATCTTAATAGCTGGGGCGCTCTGCCATGATGTAGGAAAGATGTTAATTTCACGCGACATTATCGACAAGCCGGGACCGCTCACGGAAAAGGAATGGGCGGAATTAAAGGAACACTCCTGGCGGGGTGCCTCGCTGGTCGCAGAGAGGGGAGGGGGCTGGTCCCTGGTGGAAATGGTCCGCTACCACCACGAAAGGTGGGATGGAAAGGGATACGAGGGGCTGAGGGGACAACGGATCCCCTGGCGCGCCCGGGTCATTGCCCTGGCCGATGCCCTGGATGCCATGATTTCCTTACGTCCTTACCGCTTGCCTTTAAAAATGTATGAAGCGCTGGAAGAAGTCTATCAGGGTGCCGGTTCCCAGTTCGACCCGAAGCTGGTGGCGGCTCTGGCTAAAGAGCCCTTTTGGCAGACTGCCACCTATCGCGACCCGACCAGACTGGAAAGGCAGATAGACGAGGAAAAGCAATGGCTTGTACAATTGGCGGATTCATACGTCACCTTGTCACATCCGCTGGTATACGCCCAAAGCCAATGGCTGGACCGTTTGCTGGTAATATTGTGGCAATTGAAAGGAAATGCAGCCGGGAAGGGCTGATAGGCAGAAGGGTGGTGAAAAAATGCGACGGTGTCTTGAATGCGCGAAGAAAGAACCAGACCGTCATTGTGTGGAATGCCATTACTTTATTCAGCCGGGCCCCCTTCGCCGGGTGCCTTCGCCGCCTGTCCGGGTAATGCTGGAAGACGAGCATGGTAAGCAGTATCCGGCACACATTCTGGCGTTAAATACCACGGAGTTTGGGCTGGAAACGGAAGCTCCAGTTCCGGGCCGGTATGTACTCAGGCTGCAGGAAAGTTTGTGGGTCGAGGTAGCTGGAGTACCATTCAAGGGCAAAAATTATGTTCACGTTTTTGACATCCTATCTGTCCACCGGAGGCAGGGGACTGCCAGCCGGCTTAACAACGAGGAATACCAGTTGCTGGCCGGAAGGGTCGGCGAGCTAGTGCAGGAGATTAGCAGGCACTTGCCGGAGCACCTTCAGGACATGGTCAGGGAGAAACTATTGGCTGAAGTGGAGAAGTCCGAACTAATTAACGCTCTCAGGGTGGGGAAGGTGATGAAATATGAAGGTGGGCGCTTCCGCTACCTTTCAGGCCAGGCCGACCTGGACCTGCCCATGGAAGAAGTGGAAAAACTGATGCGCCAGGTTACCCGCCAAGCTGAACACCGACGCGAGGTGATCATTAGCGCTGACGGGCAAAAGGTGTTTGATATTCACGGTGTGCCGTTCGACCACAGGAGCGGTGGGTTGCTGGCCTTTGACATAACCGAGGTGATTGAAAAGGAGAGAAAGATGCACCGGCAGGAGATGCAGGCTTACCGGGATGCCATAGCGGCAGTAACGGGAGGCCGGTTATACCTGGTGAATGGTGAAGAGATGGAGAAAGTGGTCTCAGTAGGGACAGAACTGGCCAAGGGTGAGGTCCGGCAGACCCATGATATTCCGGAAGCCCGCCGGGTAATGCGGGAAGCTTTGCCTATTCTCGACAGCCGCAGGTGGCACGCGATTGCCTTGTGTTTGACTGAGGCGCTGGCCAACGCTCTTAAGCATGCGGGGGGCGGTTGCTGGCAAGCCAGACAGTCAGGGGATGCCGTCAGGATTATCGTACAGGACCGGGGTCCGGGAATCAAAACCAGCGAATTGGCCCGGGCAACGCTGATGCAACATTATTCCACTAAGAATTCCATGGGGTGTGGATTTACCCTGATGCTCTACTATGCGGACTACCTCTACCTTAATACAGGACCGTCAGGTACCGCCCTGGCCCTGGACTTTGGTGCTGTGCCCCCGAACAAGACCAATGAAAGAAGGTGATGTTATTGCTGAAAGTGGATGTTTACATTGCTCGGGGAGTGTGCCGGGTTGTGCTAAACGGTGAATTGGATGTAGAAACGGTAGCGCAACTGCAAGAGGTTGTTGGGAAAGTGGGGGAATACACGCTGGAAGTTGACCTGTCAGGCGTTTCTTTCGTTGATTCCACCGGCTTGAAAAGTTTGCTGGACATTAACAACGACTGGCGGCAAAAGGGTGGCCAGATGCTGATTTTGAGGCCGCAACCTGATGTGGCGGAGGTGATGCGGCTGGTAGGGCTGGACAGGCTCCTGGCGTAAAACACCGCTCCGGCAGGAGAAGAGAGGTAGGCGCAGGATGAAAGAAGTGATCACAGGGAATGGGAAAATAATAAGGGCTTGCGGGTTGGAAGGTAGTGGGTGTAGCCTGCCTGCCGGACAGGTCGGGGGAGATTTTTTTGAGTTTATCTCCTGCGACGAGACAACCGTGTTTGCCGCCATCGGAGATGTAATGGGTAAAGGATTCCATGCGGCCCGGCTGATGGAAACAATCCGCCAAATGCTCCGGGAGTGTGTCAGGATTAATCCCCACCCTCTGGAGGTGGTGCGCCGGTTAAATAAGGTGGGAGGGTGTGAACTGCGGAAATGCGGGGCTTTTGCCACCCTATGCCTGCTGTGTTAC
>DDKM01000037.1:0-522 GCA_002339345.1 Firmicutes bacterium UBA2598
GGGTTTACCCTCAACACTCTGCTACCAGCCTCTTCCGCTTTGTAATAGAGTAGGAGGGGGGATGGCTTCCCCCCTCTATCATAACCCGCCCAGAGGACTCCCGCCTCTATAGGCGGGTGGTGAACAGGCGGCCTGGCGATAGCCCGGTAATTTTATCTTAACATCTGGTGCCAATGACGTCCGGAGGGGTTGGGCACCAAAAAGGGTTTCGGAGATCGTAGTGATCCTCGAAACCCTTGATTTTTATGGAGCGGAAAACGGGATTCGAACCCGCAACCCTCGGCTTGGGAAGCCGATGCTCTACCATTGAGCTACTTCCGCACACTGTTACAAAGAAAAGTATACAGCGAAGGCAGTCAATAGTCAAGGATGCCGTACAGGTAAAATGTGGCACGATTGGGTTGCCTTAACTCGTAAAAAACGGCTACCATGAAACTTATGGTTCCCAAAGGTGTCACAGTCAGCCTGCCTCCCAATATATCCTATCGGCCACCCAGCGCTCTATCATAACCCGCCCAGAGG
>DDKM01000037.1:897-5446 GCA_002339345.1 Firmicutes bacterium UBA2598
CCGGGCGATAGCCCGGTAATTTTGTTGCAATTTGATAAAAACATTGTAATCAATGTAATTAGCGTCCACCTGCAGACAAGGGGTCGGAACACCAATCGTGCTTGGTGGCCCTGGGTTCCGTAAAGTCAAGGGGGTGTGCCAAGCAGACGCAGTACCGTGGGGACCACGGGAATTCAAGCCTGCCGAGACACCGCAGGTTGTCTGTGAAGCAGGAAGCCCACGCCTCTACAGGCGGGAGTAGTTCACTCTTCTACCTTTTCAAATTCCTCAGGACCAACACCGCACACCGGGCACTCATCCGGGGGAGTATCGCCCTCATGGATATAGTCACATACCTCGCACCGCCACTTGATCATGGATATTTCCCTCCTTTTCCGTCCATTATAATCACCACTGATTTTAATCATAGCAAAGATTAAACTGGAAAACAATAGTTATCAGTAATTCCTACTGGTCATTATGGTAACAAGCGCCATATAGGATTGTATCTGGTTGGGCCCCAAGATATAATAAAGCACGTAACCGGTAGAAAAGGAGATGATAGATTATGCCGCCCGTTGAACTGGTTAAGGGCATTTATTGGGTAGGCGCGGTGGACTGGAACATCCGCTATTTCCATGGACCCGCCTATTCCACCCACCGGGGTACAACCTATAACGCCTACCTGATCGTGGATGAAAAGATCACCCTGGTGGATACCGTTTACCGTCCCTTTGCCGCCGAGCTGGTAGAAAATATCAGGGCATTGATGGACCCCGCCAAAATTGATTATGTGATCATCAACCACGTGGAAACCGATCACTCCGGCTCCCTGCCGGTCATCATGGAACTGGCTCCCCAAGCCAAGGTCTTTTGTTCCCAAAAGGGTATGGAGGGTTTAAAAAGCCATTACTTCGGCGACTGGGACTACCAGGTGGTAAAAACCGGCGATACCTTGAAGCTGGGAAACCGCACCCTAACTTTTATTGAAGCGCCCATGCTGCACTGGCCGGACAGCATGTTCACCTATGTACAGGAAGATGCCATCCTGATGCCCAACGATGCCTTCGGCCAGCACATTGCCACCTCTGCTCGCTTCGATGACCAGGTGGACATCAACCAGGTCATGGATGAGGCTGCCAAGTATTACGCCAACATCCTGCTCCCCTTCAGCGACCTGGTGCTGCGCAAGCTGGATCAGGTCCAACAGATGGGCATTCCCATCAAAATGATCGCCCCGAGCCATGGCATCATCTGGCGGGAGGATCCCACCCGCATTGTTCAGGCTTACACCCGCTGGGCCAGGGGTGAAGCCAGGGCCAAGGCTGTAATTGCCTATGACACCATGTGGGAGAGCACCGAGAAGATGGCCAAGGCCCTGTTGGACGGTCTTGTTGCCGGGGGGGTGGAAGCACTGCTGTTCAGGTTATCTGTCAGCGACCGCAATGACATCATCAAGGAATTACTGGACGCCCGGGCCTTGATTGTGGGGTCACCCACCATCAATAAGGACATGCTGCCGGTGCTGGCTCCTTTCCTTGATGATTTGAAGGGACTGAAACCGAAAAACAAAATCGGCCTTGCCTTCGGCTCCTACGGCTGGGGCGGCGGTGCCTTGAAGACCATTGAAGAACGGTTGCAGGAAGCCAAGATAGAACTTGCCGCCCCCGGCCTGACGGTAAAATGGGTACCTACCGGTGATGATCTGGACCGCTGCCGGCAAGCAGGAGAGGAGATGGCGGCCCGGATCAGGAACGCATAAACCAGCCTTGGGGCATTTTCGCGCCCCGCCGCTGTCCCGGCGAAACGGCCATGCATATCCTCTAACCGACCAGCGCATAATTTCATCAAACAAGCAAAGGGAGGTTGGTTTGGGGATGGCCCTGGTACCTTATGATCCATTCCGCCAGATGGAATCCCTGCGACGGGAAATGGAACGGGCCTTTGGTTTCCGCGAACCGTTGTTTGCCGGGCTTGAAAGAATGGGCATTCCGGCTGTGGATGTTTATGAAACCGACGGGGAAGTGGTGGCTTCCTGCGAACTGCCCGGCCTGGAGAAAAAGGACGATGTCCATATCGACATTAACCAGAATATCCTCACCATCAGCGGTGCCGTCCAGCGGGGCAATGAAAACCGGACTGAACGGGCCTACCGCTCCGAACGCTACTTTGGGCGCTTTGAACGGTCGGTTCCCCTGCCCGCCAGGGTGGATGCCGAGAAGGCCCGTGCAACGTACAGGAACGGAATTTTAGAGATCCGGATGCCCAAGTCCACCCAGCAGCAGGCCCGGGGCATCGACATCGAATTTCACTGAAAATATATTGCACAAACCATACACCTCAGTGAGAGCTGTAATTCAGACGGCTCTCACTTGCTTATGGGAGGACATCAGATGCCTTTGAACTATTTCTCAGGCAGGCGGTATGTCAAGATTTTATTGGTATTATCGGGCATTACCGCGGTTCTGTGCATGTTGTTCCCGCCCGTGGAGGTCCAAACAATAACTTCAGTGGTTACGGGGCAATCACCCCTTCGCGGCAAGGTGATCGCCATTGATCCAGGGCATGGTGGAGACGACCCCGGGGTTTGGGACAAGGTGCGTGACATTAAGGAAAAGGACATTACCCTGGCTGTGGCCCTGCAATTGAAAGAATTGCTGGTCCAGGAAGGGGCTGCCGTTGTTTTGATCAGGGATCGGGACATCGACTATGTTTTACCCTTCCACCTTCGTGAGGGGAAAAGCAGGAAACGGTCGGATCTGGACCAGCGGGTTGAGATGGCGGCACGGGGTAAGGCGGACATTCTGATCAGCCTGCACGTCAATGCCACCACCAAAAGGACTTACGGCGGCGCAGAAACTTTTTACCACCCCCAGTCAGTCTCCGCAAAACCACTGGCGGAAAATATCCAAAAAGAACTGCGTTCCATCCCCGGCATGATTAAACGGACTCCCAAAACGGGGGAGTATTATATATTGCACCACTCCCCCATGCCCGCTGTTATCGTAGAGCTAGGTTTCCTGACCTTTCCTCCCGAAAGGGAACGACTGGTCAACGCGGCATACCAGCAGCAATTGGCCGGAGCAATAGCCCGGGGAATTGCAGGTTATTTTCAAAGCCTCCCGGCGGTTGAGGGGCAAGCCATCATCAAACATAGGATGGAGCACCTGGCCACAGGTAGACAGGCTGATCACCATGGGCTGATGGTTTACCTCAATCCCCAGGCCAATGCTGGCGCCCTCCTGCAAGGTTACCCGCTGGATCTGGATATCCATGCCAGCACATCCCGGCAGTCCCTGGCCCAGTCGGTTTTGGAAAACCTGTTGATGGGTGTGCAGGCCGGCCGCAACTCCTTTGAACAATTATTCCCGGCTGGGACCAGACTGCAATCGGTGGTTGTCACCGACGGCATCGCCACCGTTGATTTTAACCAGGAGATCCGTGGTATTGCGGGAAGCCGGGGGGAAAAAGCCGCAGTCTATGCCGTTGTGGGATCTCTGTTGAATATTCCGGGCATTAACGGAGTGCGCCTGCTGGTGGAGGGGGAACCTGTCCAAACCCTTGCCGGTCATATTGATACGTGGCATACCTTTCACCGGTTGACAGGCCTTTACCAGGCCGGGAACGGCACCATCTGGGAAGGGGACCGCCCCCGAGCGGCAATTGTAATTGATGACCTCGGAGCAGGGACGTCAGAAGAAAGCATGACCCTCTACCAGTTACAGATCCCCATAACCCTGGCGGTCCTTCCACACAGGCCTTATTCGCAAAAAATCTCCCGGGAGGCAACCGCCCGGGGTTACCAGGTCATTTTGCATCTCCCCATGGAACCCCATATGGGCAAGCGGGAATGGCTGGGCCCTGCTCCCATTCTTGTGGGGCTCTCCCGGGATGAAATCAAACAACGCTTTTTCCAAGCCCTGCAAAGCGTTCCGGAAGCGGTGGGCTTCAACAACCACATGGGGTCACGGGCCACCGAGGATTACCAGGTCGTCAGTGCCTTGATGGAGGCCGCCCGGGAAAGGGGGCTGTTCGTACTGGATAGCCGTACCACCATGGGAACAATCATCCCCCAAGTAGCCCAGGAGATGGGCGTACCCTATGCGGAACGCACCATTTTTCTGGATGGCCCGGACAACACCGGACGGGTGGAAAGGCAGTTGCACCAGATGGCTCAAGAAGCCAAGGCCCACGGCATCGCCGTAGGTATTGGCCACGTCGGCGCGGAAAGCAGGCAGACGGGCATAATTCTCCAAAAGGCCGCAGCCATCATGGAGAAGGAGGGTGTGGAGCTGGTGTTTTTATCCGAAGTGGTGAAATAATCATTTTCGACTGGGTTGCCTAAGATTGGCAGCGATTACCAAGGTTTGCTTTCTTCCATAGACTAAGGGTAATGGGAATTGTAGCGGCATTGGCTGCTATTGCAATATCACCCGGCGGGAATACGACGCCCTGAACCGGCTGCGCAAAATAATCTACCCCGATAACCGCCGGACGGTACAGATCACCTACAACAACGCCGGACAGAAGTTAACGGAAATAGACGGCCGGTGTTTGTCAAGATAGTTGT
>DDKM01000016.1:0-1262 GCA_002339345.1 Firmicutes bacterium UBA2598
CGTGAGGTGGTACGAGTTTCACCGGGTCCGGGAATGCATCCAGGCAGGAGAAGCTGTGGGACGGCAGGCGGTTGAACAGATCAGCGCCTTACTGAAAACAGGGGACTTGCTGGAGGAACCGGCCATCAAACCGGACGAGCAAACAAGGTAATCACAAAAGAATATTGGGGAACAAGTGATTACCAGGACAGGGGGTGAGCGGCAGGTGAGCTAATCGAAAACATGCCGTGGTTGTTCCAAGTCAATTCCATGTGGAGAGGAGAATCGCCGTGATTAAAGAGTGGGAGTCCAACCTTGAATTTGCCAAGCGGTACGTAGGTGAGAAAGTATTACGGGAGTTGTTAAGCTACCTGAGCAGGGACCCGGTCCATCACTTAGAACAACTGCTTACCCTTGGTAAGCTTTTAGCCCGGCAGGATAGACATAAGCAAATGGTGGCTGCATTGGAAAAGGCAATTATTGACAACCCGGCAGTACGACAACTGACGGAGGGGGTGTTGAAGGATACCCATCCCAACTTATTGCAACGGCTACTATATAACTTTTTTATCAATTCAATGCTAATGGGCATACCCAGGCAATTGCACTTGTCAGAAACTTTGGGATTCAACGTGCCTCATACTATTCTGGTAGACCCGACCAGTGCCTGCAACCTGCGGTGCGAGGGGTGCTGGGCCGGCGCCTACGCCCAGCATGACGAGCTTGATTACGACCGCCTGGACCGCCTCTGCAGTGAGGCCAAGGAACTGGGGATCTACTGGATCGTTATGTCCGGCGGGGAGCCCTTCATGTACCCGCGCCTGTTCGACTTGGCCGCCAAGCACAGCGACATGGCCTTCATGCTGTTTACTAACGGCACCAGGATCGATGACCGGGTAGCGGACCAGATCGTGGAGGTGGGCAACCTGTCCCCGGCTTTCAGCCTCGAAGGCTGGGAGGAAAGGACCGACCGCCGGCGGGGGCCAGGGGTGTTTAAAAAGGTAACCGCCGCCATGGATCGGCTGCGGGAGCGGAGAGCTGTCTTCGGCGTTTCCCTTACCGCTTGCCGGGATAACGTGGAGGAGATTACCTCAGACAGCTTCGTGGACTTCCTGGTAGAGAAAGGGGCCAGGTACGGCTGGATCTTCCACTATATCCCCATCGGCCGCAATCCCAACCCGGACCTGATGCTGACACCGGAGCAGCGGGCCTATATGGCCGCACGCGTGCCCGCCATTCGCCAGAACAAGGCCATCGTGTTGGCCGACTTCTGGAACGACGGG
>DDKM01000016.1:1494-8876 GCA_002339345.1 Firmicutes bacterium UBA2598
CCCAACCCGGACCTGATGCTGACACCGGAGCAGCGGGCCTATATGGCCGCACGCGTGCCCGCCATTCGCCAGAACAAGGCCATCGTGTTGGCCGACTTCTGGAACGACGGGGAAATGACCCAGGGATGTATCGCGGGCGGGCGGCGGTACTTCCACGTTACCGCTAGCGGCGCTGTGGAGCCGTGCGCTTTTGTCCATTTTTCCACCCACAACATCAATGAGCACAGCCTGGAAGAGATTTTGCGCTCACCGCTGTTTGCCGCCTTCCAAAGGAGGCAGCCTTTCTGCGGCGACCACCTGCTGCCTTGCCCCATTATCGACGTGCCCTCCGCCCTCCGGGACATCGTGGCGGAAAGCGGGGCCACGCCCACCCACGACCTCGCCGACGACGTGCTGAAAGGTGAAGTGGGCGAACAGCTCGACCGGCGGGCGGCGGCCTGGGCGGCGGCAACCGCGGAGGTGCGGTCCCGGCAAGCCTGGAAGACCGTATCCTGACCTGAAAACAATCTTCGTTTCGTCCAAATGTTACAGCCCTTGACTAGACACGTGCAGGGAGGTGATAATATAAATTGACAGTATGATCAGCATGGGGGGGACTGTAATGCGCATCACCCGGCGGCGAATGGACTTCCTGCAAAAGATTAAACAGCTTTACGAGGCCACCGACCTGCCGGTGCATTACGTGCGGGTGGCCGAACTGCTGGGAGTCAGCAAGTGGAGCGCGTACGAGATGCTGAAGACGCTGGAAAAGGAAGGCTTTCTGGCCAGCCAGTACGAAGTGAACCAGGGAGAAAAGTTTCCCGGCCGGGCGATGGTGCTGTTCGCGCCTACCCGCCTTGCTGATCTGGCGCTGTCAGGGAAAAACCTGGAGGAGAAGGCCCCTCTTAAGGAATGGCGGCAAGTCAAAGAACGGTTGTTGTCCCTGTGCGAAGAGCTGCAAAAGACCAATCCCAAAGAACTGATCGAACAACTGATGGCGGAACTGCCCGGCCTGGAACGTCCCCTGATCTTCAGCGCATACATGATCGCCCTCCTGATCGCGCAACTGCAAACCCTGAGTGAAAAGAGCATCGGGCTGGTCAAGAACGTGGTGATGGGTGCCGCTAAAGCGGAAACAGGACTGGCCATGTTTGCCGGTGCAGCCATGGGCAGCATGCTGAAAACAGCCACCCAGTTCCCGCTGCTGTCGCAAATTGTCAGCCACCTGGACAGGTTCCAGGACAACCTGGCTGAGCTTAATCAATCCGAACAGGCCCTGTTAATGGATTTCCTGGAAGAGGCGTTAGAAAAAGCGACGTCATTTTCTTTATGAGATATTTGGGGATATTGGGGTTAAAGGATAGGCGATTTAATCGACAAGATCGCTAACCGGTTAATCAAGAAATACCATAACTACGAGTGGAGGAGGAATAAACAAATGAAGGAACTGGTACGCAAGGCTTTTATCCTGGGTTGGGGGGCTGTGGCCTTAACCAGGGAAGCGGCGGAAAAACTGGTGGATGAACTGGTGAAAAAGGGGGAAGTCGGCCAGGAAGAGGCCAGGGATCTGGTCAACGACCTGCTGGAGCGGGGAAAGAAAGGGCGGGAAGAGGTGCAAAAAGTCATCCGCCAGGAAATGGCGCGGGTGCTGGGTGACTTGAACCTGCCCTCCCGGGACGACCTGTTGCGGCTGGAGGAAAAGGTAGACCGGCTGCTGCAGCGAGGCGGGGAGCAGTAGTCGAGCCGGGAAATCACATGCAAAGGAGTATAGCATGACCATTACCAGAGGGTACCGGCACGCGCGGCGGTTCCAGACCGTCGCCCGGGTGCTGGTGCATCACGGTTTCGGTTACCTGCTGGGGCAGTTGGGGCTTACGGAACACCTTGCTTCCTACAGGCGCAGGTCGCCCCAGGGGTTGGATGAGACCCAGCCGCTGCTTACCCGGGGAGAGCGGGTGCGCCGGGTGCTGGAGGAATTGGGGCCTACCTTTGTCAAGATGGGCCAGATGCTCAGTACCCGGCCCGACCTGCTACCCGAGGACATCCGCTGCGAACTGGCCAAACTGCAGGACCAGGTCCCGCCCTTTCCTTTTACACAGGTCCAGTCCTTAATCGAGCGCGAATTGGGTCGGCCCCTGGGGGAGATCTTCCCCTATTTTGATCCCCAGCCCCTGGCCGCGGCCTCCATTGGACAGGTGCACCGCGCCCGGCTGCACACCGGCGAAGAGGTGGTGGTCAAGGTCCAGCGCCCGGGGATCGAAGGGATTATCGCGGTTGACTTGGAAATCCTGCACGCCATTGCTCAACTGGCGGAAAAACGCACCGCCTGGGGCCAACTGTACAGGGTGGTGGAATTGGTCGATGAATTCCGCCGTACGCTGCTACAGGAAATGGACTACCTGGCGGAGGGACGCAATGCCGAGCGCTTCCGGCAAAACATGGCGGGGGAAACAACCGTATACATTCCCAGGGTTTACTGGGAGTATGCCACCTCCAGGGTACTCACCATGGAGTACGTGGCGGGGGTGAAGCTGGGGGATATTGCCAGGCTAAAAGAGCAGGGCAGGGATCTCCAGAGGATTGCCCATCACCTGGCCAGGACGATCTTTCAGCAGATCCTGGTCGACGGTTATTTTCACGCCGACCCCCACCCCGGGAACATTGCGGTGCTGCCGGGAGAAACGCTTGTTTTGATGGATTTCGGTATGGTAGGCCGCTTGACCCAAGAGCGCCAGCGGCAGTTGGTCCAACTGGTGCTGGGACTGGTGAGGCGGAACAGCGGGCAGATCGTCCGGGCGGTGGCGGAGATGGGCATTGTCGGCCGGGAAGTGGACATGGAGGGGTTACGCCGGGACGTTGACCGGATCCGAGAACGTTATTATGACATACCGCTAAGCCAGGTGAAACTGGGAGAGGCCATCGGGGAGATCCTGGATCTGGCCTTTAAGTACCGCATCCGTATCCCCACCGAATTCAGCCTGGTAGCCAAAGCGCTGATTACCCTGGAAGGAATTGTGGAGGAGTTGGACCCCGGCCTGAGAATTGTGGAGGTGGCCGAACCCTTCGGCCGCCGTTTGATGCGGGAAAGGTTACGGCCCGGGCGCCTGTGGCAGGAGTTCGGAGAGCACGCCTGGGAATTTGGGGATGTCTTCTTCCGGCTGCCCGGGCGGATAGACCGGGTGTTGGAGCAGACGGAGGATGGCCGGCTAACCTTCAAGCTGGAACACGCTGAACTGAGGGAGACCCTTTCCCGTCTGGACCGGATTAGCAACCGGTTATCCTTTAGTATCGTGCTTATGGCCTTTTCCATAGTGATCGCGGGACTGGTGGTGGGCTCCGCTCTGGCTGCTAGTTCCGGGGGTGGTTTCTCATGGGCGAGACTTCCTTTCTTAGAAATCGGCTTTGCCCTCGCCATGCTGATGGGGGGATGGTTGCTGCTATCCATATTCCGCTCCGGGCGGTTCTGAAAAGATTAGCCAGCACGATACCCAGTTAGAATATCCTATGGGTTAATTTAATGAATGTTTCACAGCTCTGCTTTGTATCGTCTAATTATGCGTGACGAGTTTTCAGGGGAGGTTACATCCTAGCCGGGGAGGCGGTGGTAATTTGTCCATTTATTCCAAGCAGCGCGTTGCCCTGCTCACCCAGCACGCCAAGGAGCGGGTGATTGCTCCGGTGTTAGAGTCTGCGCTCGGATGCCGGGTGGAGCACGTTACCGGTTATGATACAGACCAGTTGGGTACATTCACCCGCGAAATCCCGCGGCCCGGTACCCAGCTTGAGGCGGCGCGCAAAAAGGCGCGCATCGGCATGGAGCTCTCCGGGCTGCCGCTCGGGCTCGCGAGCGAGGGCTCATTCGGGCCGGACCCGATGGTGGGGATGTTTCCCTGGAACGTGGAGTTCCTGATCTGGATCGATGATGAGCGTGGCCTGGAGATCGTCGGCGTGGCGCAAGGCAAGACCAACTTCGCCCATTTGCTCGCGGCGGGCTGGGAGGAGGCCAAGGCCTTCGCCCGGCAGGCGGGATTTCCCGAACATTATCTGGTGGTGCGCCCGGAGGGCGAGAGCGACCCGCGGATGCGCAAGGGGATTGCCGCCTGGACGGAGTTCGAGGCGGCCTTTACCTGGGCGTTGGAGCAATCGCCGTGCCGCCGTGTTTTCGTTGAAACCGATATGCGCGCCCACGCCAACCCGACGCGCCTGGAGAACATCCGCCTGGCGGCCGAGGATCTCGCCCGTAAGCTTTGCTCGCTCTGCCCGGCCTGCAGCACGCCGGGCTTTTGGGTAGTGGAGCGCCTGACCGGGTTGCCGTGCGAGGCCTGCGGCGCCCCCACGCGCGAGACCCGGGCCGAAGTCCTCGGCTGTTTGAAGTGTGCGCACCGCGTCACCAGGGAGCGCGCCGGGAAGGAGTACGCCGACGCCGGGCGCTGCGACTACTGCAACCCTTGATGGTCGATTTGCCACGGAAGATCCAAGAGGGCAACTTGAAAATTGCGTTGAGTTCAGTTAAGGGCATCAATTTTTTCCTGCAGCTTCTGCTTGACAGTGCCGAATTTGATTCCTTTCTGCATGCAGTAGTCCTGGATATTTGTCAGGGGGTTTGGCATTTTTTCCCCCAACACTTCTTCAATTACTTCCCTGGAAAGCCCCCAGTCCAGCACTTCCCGGAAGATGGTGTTGCCTTTGACCGTCCTTTCCGATTCAGGCGTCCCGCTGCCTGTTTTGGGTTTGTGGTCCTCCTGGGTGTTCGGGGTATTACTGGCTGCGCCGGTGGTGTTACCGGCCGGGGTAGCGGCCACCGGCCCCGGTGGGGTGTCAACACCCTTTTCCTCACTCGCTTTTGTACTGCTGACTGCCTGGTCCCCGGCGGGCTGGTTAACGGTTGCCGGTTGCCCGACTGTTTCCGGCCTTGTAATGTCCACCCCATGGGCATCTAGGTAGGCCAGTTGCTCTGCCGTCAGCCCCCCTCTTTCCTTCAAAATGGTTACCGCCGGGGCGGGCAGGTATGTTGGTTCATCCATTTGATAGGGCAATCCCGTGTACAACGCCACAAACAGTTTTACCGATGCATTGCCGATTTCTTTGCCCTGGTCCTTCAGGTAGCCGTAAAGACTTTCCAGGTTCTTATTTTGGAAACTGGCAACATCCTCAACTCCGGTGACACCAAAGGCCTGAGCCAGGACTTCCAGGGGGATCCGGAAATTTCTGTTGATATCGCCAAAGGTGTATGACCCCCTGATATCAGCCGGATTATACTCCCCTGCAAACTGGCCCTCTATGAATTTTACCGGTACCTTTAAAGACTCGGTCCGCCAGAGGTTAAAGGCGGAAGTCAGGCCGATGCCGCCGAAGATTACCACCATGACAATCATGCCAAGGGCCTTGGATTGAATTTTCATGTCTACTTTCCCCCTTTCACCGGCCAGCCTGCCGGAACCGGCTTGCCACCCGGAATGGCCAATTCTACCGTTGCCGGGACAGGACACACCCCTTCGGATGTGCATTTCAAGCAGGTGTTGCACTGGAAATGGCGCACCACACCGGTTTCCGAGACATTGATGTTCATGGGGCAGATCCTGTCACAGGCCTGGCAGTCGATGCAGGTGGCGGCATTTCTGGTGATTTTGAAGACCCTGAACAGGTTAATAATGCTCAAAACCGCTCCGAAGGGACAGGCGTACTTGCACCAGACTCTGTCAACAAATAGGGAAGCCACCATGGTAACGCCAAGGATGATAAGTGCCGTGACGGCTACCTCCCCCGTCCAGAACTGGAACAGGGCGTAATAAGGGTCTACGCCTTGAAAGGACAGTTTCCCGGTCATGGCAGTGGCGTATAAAACCCAGGCCAGGATGGCGTAGCTGGAAAACCTTAAGTACTTATCTAACCGCTCGGGGATGAAGGTGTTGTACCGCTTTTTGAAGACCTTTTTGCCTATCTTGCCCAGCCACTCCTGGAAGGTGCCAAAGGGGCACACCCAGCCGCAAAAAACCGCCCCAAAGCCGATGGTCAACAGCAAGACAATGTACATGAGAATGAAGGAGGATTCATGAATTTTTTTAGTGTAAGTACCAACAGTTATATACTGATAGATACTGACCACTCCCCCGAAAGGGCACACCGCGTGCAGGGAGGCGGAACTCAACAGGGGAATGGCCTTCCCGCTTTCCTCCAAACCGTGGTTTACAGCAATTAATGCAATTAAAATAAAGAAAAAGATCTGGATGGCCGGGCGAAACCAGTTATGCTTTTGTTTTCCTTGAGCCATTGTGGTTCTCCTCTCCGGTTCGAGTTGGATGGAAGCATGTTCTTTTCTTTTAAGCTTAAATGGTAAATATCAAGATATTGTCAAGACGATGTCGGTAATTTTTCAGGATGTGCCGGTTTCAGGAGTAACGACAAGGCCCTTTTCCGCAGGTGTTAATTCTTGCAGATCAAAGAATATCAAAGAATATTGCAGCCAAGATGTACCAGGACGAGAAAAATCCCCTGTGCAAAGCCTGCGCGGCATACTTATTGGTACCTGCCGGATTGGATGAGATTACAACTATTCATGGTTTTACCACAGGAATTGGGCTATTCGCTCCGCCCAGCACGACCTGGATTAAAATACCCGGCAGGAAAAACCCTAACGGGATGGAATTGATCCGGTATACTATCTGTGCCCAACGGGGTGGAGGGGGGAGAGCATTGGCAAACGTCCTGCAACAGGAGATTACAGCCTTTATCCGGGACCACGGCAGGCATCCCCTGGTACGGGAACCCCTGGTGGGGTTTGCGGTGACAGATGACCCACTTTTTCCCCAATTAAAAATGGCGGTGGGACCCAACCACCTGTTGCCCTCGGACCTGTTAACCGGGGCCAGGTCGGTGGTGTCCTTCTTTTTGCCCTTTAAGCCGGAGCTGGTGCGGGGTAACTACCACGGTGCCACGGCCAGCCGGGACTGGGCTGAAGCCTATATTGCCGTCAATGCCTTGATTGCCGACACCTGTGCCGGGCTGCAGCGGTGGCTGGCTGGTAGGGGTGTGGCCGCCGCCTTCGCCCGGCCCACCCATAACTTTGACCAGGTGGAACTGGTGTCCTTCTGGTCCCACAAGCATGTGGCCTATATCGCCGGTTTGGGCACCTTTGGCCGCCACCAGATGCTGATTACCCGGAAGGGCTGTGCCGGCCGCCTGGGGAGCCTGGTGGTGGATGTGACACTGTCCCCCAGCCGCCGGCCGGACTGGCAATATTGTCCTGATGTGGGTCGCCCGGGTGCTTGTGGTTCATGTTTCCGCCGCTGTCCCACCGGGGCCCTTACCCCTGCCGGGCTGGATAAAATGGCCTGCTACCAGCATTTACTGGCGGCTGATGCTACATATAGTGATCTGGATACCTGTGATGTTTGCGGCAAGTG
>DDKM01000012.1 GCA_002339345.1 Firmicutes bacterium UBA2598
TTGGGGGGTAATGGGCTTGTTGGCTGCCGGTCTGGCCTGCGTGTGGGCAGGCGGACCAACCCTGCGGCCTGCGTAACCCCAACAATGCCCGGATGCAAACAGCCGACGCCTTCATGCGGGAAGAAATCCGCAGCCGTTACTGGAACCCCAACTGGATCGAAGGGCAGATGGGTGAAGGCTATGCCGGTGCCCGGCAGGTGGCCCGGACCATTGACAACCTGTGGGGATGGCAGGTTATGAGCCCCGAAACGGTGGCTGATTACATGTGGGAGGAATTCAAACAAATATATGTAGACGACAAGTACCAGATGGGAATGAGGCAGTGGTTCGACCAGCATAATCCCTATGCTTTTCAATCTTTGACCGGCCGAATGCTGGAGGTGATCCGCAAGGGATACTGGGATGCTTCCCCGGAAACCATCGCCAGCCTGGCTCAAGCTTACCAGGATTCGGTAAGCAGGTTTGGCCCGGCGGGCACCGTCCACCTGGAAACACCCCAATTTAGGAATTTTATGGCCCAATACCTGCCCAAGCCGGTGGTGGTGGCAACGGTATCAATTAGTAAGGAAATACCGCGAATAACCCAGCCCCAAACTCGGCCCCAGGTGCAGCCTGTACTGCCAAGCCAGCCGGAACCGGAGGCAGTGGTGGAACGGCCCGAGCCCCAGGAGCCGCCGAAACAGGTTAAGGCCTATGAACTGGAACAAAAAACTGAGCAAGCAAAAGGTGAGGTCAACCTGATATATGCAGGTATCGGGGTGTTGGTCCTGGTTGCCTTGATGGGACTTGGCCTTCGCAGAAAGCAGAAGGCAGCGTAAATGTCAGCCATCCCTATCCTTGATTAATCGTTCAGTTACCATATCACAAGAAGTTAGCGATACCCCCACCCATGGGATGCCCGATACTTGCCATCCCCTTTCCGTTATGGAACCATACCGGCACATCACCCCTGCAGAATCAGATGCTGCGGGGGGTTTTTGTTTGCTGCTATTGACATTCCGGTGGTTGACTAATATAATGGTAATGAACTATAGTTCAAAACGGCAGGTGATTATAGATGCCCAGACCGCGCAAATGCCGGCTCATCGAGCAAGTACCGGAATACACCTATTTTAAACCAACAGGAATACCGCTTAAGATTTTGCAGGAGGTAACTATTACCCTGGAGGAACTGGAGGCACTGCGTCTTAAGGATGTGGAGGGGTTGGATCAGGAGGACTGCGCCCAACGGATGGAGGTTTCCAGACCCACTTTCCACCGTATCTTAACTACAGGCAGAAGCAAAGTTGCGGAAGCCCTTGTACATGGAAAGGCCATAAAAATTGAAGGAGGTACTTATAGTATGGCTCAGAGGTTATTTAAGTGTAGAGACTGCGGGCACCAGTGGGAACTGCCTTTTGGTACCGGACAGTGTGGGATTCATTTAAATTGTCCGGCGTGTCAAAGCAAGAACCTGCACCGGATCGACAATGACGGGCATGGTTGCGGATGCAAACCATGGGGAAGAAAGGGAAGGGGCCACCACCAGGCAAAAGCCTAAGACAGGGGACCAAAGCAACCAAAGAAGGGAGAACTGCCATTGGCTATCATCACTGAGTTTCATCCCCTTGTATAAAGCCTGGGAGCACGGTATAATTACCAGCCGGGTAAATCCCGGATACACCAGCCGGTTATGCGCCGGCTGCAGTTCCGAAGTAGTCCGGCATAGCAATAAGGACAAGCCCGAAGGCTACCGGCCCGGAGCGCCCTTGTTCACTTGTCAATGCGGCCAGAAAGGCAGCGCGGATCTGAACGCCGCCAGGAACATAGCCAAAAAGTTTTTCTTGCGATATGCGGCTTAACTCAGCAAGCAAAGCCTTCGCCGAAAGGTGAAGGTGTTCCTGCTCCCCATGAGCAGTAAATCCAAAACGGGAGCAGGGACGGGCATGGCGCCGCCCAAGGTATCCGTCGCCCACTACGCCCTCAATGCGGCAGCTCCCACGGGGCAATTACTGCGAGCTGCGACTACGCACGGGTGCCCGAAGAAGCCGCTGGGATTCAGTCCACGGCGGAGTGTCACCGAATACTTGAAGGTGAATTCCCGGTTCATCCGGACCGCAACTGCAGAAATCAATACCCAAGATGCCACTGGTATGAATTCGGGCATACTGTTTGCAGTGGCGGCACTTGATCCAGATCTGGTTGCCTGTCATTTGGAAAATTATTTTTCGGCAGTTGCAGCGGCCATTCATGCAAACCACCCCTTAATAAGTTCAGGTGCACGCCATCACAAAATTTCCCGGAGCATTTTCTTTGGTTGCCAGTGTAGCAGATTGTGAAAATAATATCAATCGGACATCTATCCTTTTTTTCCTGACATTTGCCCTGGTCCAACTAAATTACCTTGGATGGGGGCAACCTACCCTAAAGAACTACAATCCCCGGTCGTAAAGCGGCCGGGACGGCGGGAGGAAGGATAGCTGTGACATCAGTGGCGGAAATGGTGGACAGGCTGGTAAAAAGAGCTGAAGAGGCGGAAAGAAAGTTCCTGGTCATGAACCAAGAGCAGGTGGACGCCATCGTCAAAGCCATGGCCCTGGCAGGGGTGGACCAGCACATGGAACTGGCCAGGCTGGCGGTGGAGGAAACGGGGATGGGGGTGTATGAGGATAAAGTCACCAAAAACCTCTTCGCCACCGAGTACGTTTACCATGATATCAAATATGTAAAAACGGTGGGGGTAATCGGTGAAAATGAGGAAGAGGGGTACGCGGAGGTGGCGGAGCCCGTTGGGGTGATCGCCGGGATTACTCCGGTCACCAATCCCACCTCCACCGTCATGTTCAAGTCCCTCATCGCCATGAAGAGCAGAAACCCCATCGTCTTTGCCTTTCACCCAAAGGCCCAGCGCAGCAGTACCGCTGCAGCCCAGGTGATGTATCGCGCTGCCCTGCAGGCCGGCGGCCCTGAGGGCTGTATTTCCTGGCTGGAGCCCCCCTCTTTGGAAGCTACCCAGTACCTCATGCGGCATCCGGGGGTTTCCCTTGTACTGGCCACCGGCGGCGAAAGCATGGTGGAGGCAGCATACAGTTCCGGCCATCCCGCCCTGGGGGTAGGGCCTGGTAATGTGCCCGCCTATATTGAAAAAACCGCCAATATTCGGCGGGCGGTGGCTGATATTGTGGTCAGCAAAACCTTTGATAACGGGGTCATCTGTGCCTCTGAACAGGCGGTCATCGTGGACCGCGAAATTGCTGATGAGGTGAAGAGGGTATTTACCCGCCTGGGGGGTTATTTCCTTAGCCAGGTTGAGCAGCAGCGGTTGCAGGAGGTGGTGATCCTGGGGGAAGGGGATGCCATCAACCCGCAAATCGTCGGCCAGAAGGCAACCACTATTGCCGAAATGGCGGGTATTCAGGTGCCTCCGGATACCCAGTTGTTAATCGCCGAGGTGGAAGGGGTGGGGCCGGAGTACCCCTTGACCCGGGAAAAACTTAGTCCCATTATCGCCTTTGTGCAGGCCAGGGACACTGAGCACGGCATCTGCCTGTGTGAAGCCATGACCCAGTACGGTGGTTTGGGTCACTCGGCGGTAATTCACTCGGAAGATGAACAGGTGATCCGGCAGTTTACCAAACGGGTGCAGGCAGGGAGGCTCTTGGTCAACAGTCCCTCGGTCCACGGGGCCATCGGTGAACTCTACAACCGTAACACCCCGTCGCTGACCCTGGGTTGCGGGTCCATGGGGGGCAATTCCACCACCGACAATGTTAGTGTGCATAACCTGATCAATATCAAAAGGGTGGCCCGTCGCAAGGTGAAGATGAAGTGGTTCCGCATACCTGGTCGGGTATATTTCGAGCCGGGTTCCATCCAGTATTTGAGCAAACTGTATGATCACCGCCGGGCGATGGTGGTGACAGATCGGGTCATGGTGGATCTGGGATTTGTGGAAAGGGTGACCCATCAACTGGGCAAAGTGGGAATGGAGATCCGGGTGTTCCCAGAGGTGGAACCGGATCCCTCATTGGATACCGTCATGCGGGGTGCCTCGCTAATGCGGGAATTCCAACCGGACCTCATCGTAGCCTTGGGCGGCGGCTCCCCCATGGATGCAGCAAAGGCCATGTGGCTGTTCTATGAGGACCCCGGCGCCGATTTCACCGCTCTACGGCTAAAATTTGCGGACATCCGAAAGCGTACCTACAAGTTCCCCAAGCTGGGGGTCAAGGCCACCTTTGTGGCCATTCCCACCACCAGCGGCACAGGCTCTGAAGTGACCGCCTTTGCGGTGATCACCGACAAGCAGCGGAATACCAAATACCCCCTGGCGGACTACGAACTGACACCAGACATTGCCATTATTGATCCCGAACTGGTACGCACCATGCCACCGGCGGTGACAGCAGACACCGGTTTTGACGCCCTGGTACATGCCGTGGAAGCCTATGTATCGGTACTGGCTTCCGATTATACCGATGCCATGGCCTTGAAGGCCATCGAGATGATCTTCCGCTGGCTACCGGTAGCCTACCGCCAACCGGATAACATGCAGGCCCGGGAAAAAATGCACAATGCCTCCTGCATGGCCGGTATGGCTTTCACCAATGCCTTTTTGGGCATCAACCACGCAATGGCCCATGTGCTGGGGGCCAGGTTCCATATCTCCCATGGGCGGGCTAACGCCATTTTGATGCCCTATGTCATCGCCTACAATGCTGGCAATCCCACCAAACTGGCGGCATATCCCAAATATGAATTTCCCGAGGCAGACCGGCGTTACTGGGAGATCGCCAAGCACTTGGGGCTGCCTGCGGACACGGTGGAGCAGGGGGTACAGCGCCTCATCCGGGCGGTGGAGGATCTCCGGTCACAGGTGGGTTTACCCGCCACCATTGCCGCAGCCGGTGTGGGGCAGCGGGAATTTGAGGCAGCTGTCCGCGACATGGCTTATGATGCCTTTGCAGACCAAACCACCACCAGCAACCCCCGGGTGCCCCTGGTGGCGGAACTGGAACAGCTTTACCGGCAAGCCTATGAAGGAAAGGCGGCCGGCCTGCCGTTGGCCGGGGAGGCGGTGGTTAAACAGGTTGGGGATGACCGTTTCGCCGAAATCAACAACATGTCCGATCGGTTGCAGCCCTTGCCGTATCACTAATGGGGCCGGTGCATCCTTCCCAGTCCAATTCAGATAAAATTTTATTGATAAAGTATCTTGGAAGGAATATACTTTAGATGACAATAGTATAGTCCTTTTCACTAGGGGTGCCGTGAGGCTGAGAGAAAAGCGGGGCTTTTCAACCCTTGAACCTGATCTGGGTAATACCAGCGGAGGGAAGTGTACTGATGGCTTTTAAACCGCAGTCCCACTGGAAGCTGGGCGCGGTTTTATTGTTTGTAGGAGGCGATGAGATGACCCAACTGGAACAAGCAAGGAAAGGAATCATCACACCGGAAATGCGGGCAGTGGCCGAAGTCGAAGGGGTAGCGCCCGAGTCATTGCTGGCATCGGTGGCCGCAGGAGAAGTGGTAATTCCCTGCAATCCTGTAAGACAGTGTAAGCCTGCGGGCATCGGGAAGGGGCTGACCACTAAAGTAAACGCCAACATCGGCACCAGCGAGGCCTACCCCGACATCGAAAAGGAACTGATGAAGCTGGAAATCGCCGTTAAGGCCGGTGCAGACGCGGTAATGGATCTGAGCACCGGCGGTGACATCAACCTGTCCCGCCGCAGGATCTTGGATCGTTCTCCCGTGATGGTGGGCACGGTGCCCATGTATCAGGCCACGGTGGAAGCCATGGAAAGTAAAGGCAGTATGCTGGCCATGACAGCGGACCACCTTTTCGGAGTGATTGAACAACACGCCAGGGACGGTGTGGATTTCATCACTGTGCACTGCGGCCTGACCCTGGAAGCCATTCGGCGGCTTATCAGGGAGGGCCGGGTGACGGATATCGTCAGCCGGGGCGGATCCTTCCTAACCGGCTGGATGTTGCATCACGACAAGGATAACCCCCTGTACACCCAGTACGACCGTCTGCTGGAAATCGCTAGGAAATACGACGTTACCTTAAGCCTGGGGGACGGCCTGCGGCCAGGATGCCTGGCGGATGCTACCGACCGGGCCCAGATCCAGGAGCTACTCATCCTGGGCGAGTTGGTACAGCGGGCCTGGGAGCATGGGGTGCAGGTGATGGTGGAAGGACCCGGCCACGTACCCATGGATCAGATTGAGGTCAACGTCTTGCTGCAGAAGCGGCTCTGTCACGGCGCTCCCTTCTACGTGCTTGGTCCCCTGGTGACGGATATCGCCCCTGGCTATGACCATATCACCTCAGCCATCGGTGGAGCCATCGCCGCCGCCGCAGGGGCGGATTTCCTCTGCTATGTTACACCGGCGGAACACCTGGGGCTACCCGACGCTACGGACGTGAAGGATGGTGTAATAGCCGCCAAGATTGCTGCCCACGCAGCCGATATAGTGAAGAATGTCAAAGGAGCCCGGGAGCGGGACAGGAAAATGGCGGAGGCCCGGAAGGCCCTGGACTGGGAGGCCCAGATCGCCCTCTCCATCGACCCGGAAAAGTCCCTCAAATACCGCAGTTCTAAGAACCGGGATACGGAAGAAGCCTGTACCATGTGCGGCAAATACTGTGCCATGAAGATCGTTAGCCAATACCTCGGCACATCCAGGAAAACGTGTTGACCCTTTAATCATGCAGTAATCCGGAGTGTTGTGAAAAATTGAACTAATACTGGGGATTAAGCCACCTAAGTGCTGTAGGCTTGGAGGGGGTGAGGTGTATGCTGGTGGTTGTTAACGGCCGGGAGGAACGGCTTCCGGAGGACCTGTCCCTGATGGATTTTATCCAGTCAAAGGGACTGGCGCCTGAGTCCTTCGTGTTCATGTTGAACGACCGGGTGTTGAAGTGGGATGAACTGAACGGGATCATCTTGCAGGAAAATGATCGCCTGGAAATCTTGCGGTTTGTGGGAGGTGGTTAAGATGGAAGACAAACTGGTGTTAGGTGGGCGGGAGATCGATAACCGGCTGCTTTTGGGAACCGGGAAGTTCCCCTCCAAAGCCATTATTCCGGAAGTGATTAAACGGTCGGGCAGCCAGGTGGTTACCATGGCTCTGAGGCGGGTGGATTTTGATTCCCAGCAGGAAAACGTGCTGAATTACATTCCCAAGGGATGCATTTTGCTGCCCAACACTTCCGGGGCCAGGAACGCGGAAGAGGCGGTGCGCATTGCCCGCATCGCCAGGGCCGCGGGATGTGGCGACTGGGTGAAGATCGAGGTAATTACTGACAATAAGTACCTGTTACCGGACAACTACGAGACCATCACGGCCACCGAAATCCTGGCCCGCGAAGGTTTTGTGGTACTCCCCTACATGAGCCCGGACCTGATGGTAGCCAAAAGGCTGCAAGACGCGGGAGCTGCCGCGGTGATGCCCTTGGGGGCCCCCATTGGCAGCAACCGGGGACTGAAAACCAGGGAGCTGATCCGTATCCTGATCGACGAGATCGAGGTACCTATTATTGTGGACGCCGGCATCGGCAAGCCTTCGGAGGCGGCGGAAGCCATGGAAATGGGCGCCGCGGCAGTGCTCGTCAACACGGCCATCGCTACCGCCGGGGACCCGGTACTGATGGCCGAGGCCTTCAGCTTGGCGGTCAAGGCCGGTCGGCAGGCTTATCTGGCGGGACCGGGGTTGACCAGGGAGTACGCCGAGGCTTCATCACCCTTAACCGGGTTCCTGCGGGAAGTACAGGAGGCGTGAATAACCGTGAGCTTTGCTAATGTCTGTTCCCAGTTCAAAGGGTTCGACTTTGACGGTTTTTTTAACCGGATACAGCCTGACGACATAATTAAGGTACTGGGGAAGCCAGGGCTTGACCGCACCGATTTTCTGGTCATGCTCTCTCCGGCAGCGGAAGGCGTACTGGAAGAAATGGCCCAGAAGGCCCACCGTCTGACGCTGCAACACTTCGGCCGGGCGATGGTGCTGTACACCCCCCTGTACCTGTCCAACTACTGCGTCAACGTGTGCAGCTACTGCGGTTTCAATGCTCGCAACAGGATGTACCGCAAGACCCTCACCCTGGATGAGGTTGAGGCGGAAGCCCGGGCCATCGCCAGCACCGGCCTAAAGCATATCCTGGTGCTAACGGGTGAATCCCGCCGTCACGTGCCTGTCTCCTATATCGCCGGCTGCGTCAGGGTACTGCGCCGTTACTTTGCTTCCATTGGGATCGAGGTTTATCCCATGGAGGAGGAGGAATACCGTGTCCTTATCCAGGCGGGGGTGGACAGCCTTACTATCTACCAGGAGACCTACGATGAGGAGGTCTATGACCGGGTACACGTGAAAGGGCCCAAGAAACACTACCGCTACCGGCTGGAAGCCCCCGAACGGGGGTGCCGGGCTGGCATGCGGGCGGTAAACATCGGAGCTCTCTTGGGGCTTAATGACTGGCGGCGGGATGCCTTTTTTACCGGACTGCACGCCGCCTACCTGCAAGACCGTTACCCGGAGGTGGAATTAAGCGTCTCGGTACCCCGGCTGCGGCCCCATTTAGGAAACTTCCCGCCGCTCTACCCCGTGTTGGACAAAAACCTGGTCCAGATCCTCCTGGCCCTGCGGCTCTTTATCCCGCGCCTGGGGCTGACCCTGTCCACCCGGGAGAGGGCGGAGCTGAGGGATCGCCTGATACCGTTAGGGATTACCAGGATGTCCGCTGGGTCCTGCACCAAGGTAGGCGGGTACGCCATCCAGGACACCGGCCACGGGCAGTTTGACATCGCCGACACCAGAAATGTGGCGGAAATCAGGGAAGCCCTGCTGGGGAGAGGCTATGATCCGGTGTTTAAAGACTGGCATCCATTTTAGGGGGGGCTGTGAGAGTGGGTAAACCTGATGTGCAGGAGATATTCCAGACAGATATCTACGCCTTGACCGGTGAGGAGTTTTCCCGGGGTAGGACGAACATAGATGTTGTTAAGGACATGATCGCCGCCGGCATCAAGATCATCCAGTACCGGGAAAAGGAAAAGAAAATGCGCCTTAGATACCAGGAGTGTCTGGAGCTAAGGCGGTTGACCAAAGAGGCCGGTGTCATCTTTATCGTTAATGATGATGTTGACCTGGCCATGCTGGTGGAAGCGGACGGCGTGCACGTCGGCCAGGAGGACCTGCCCCCCGAGGCGGTACGCCGGCTGGTGGGACCGGAGATGATCATCGGGCTTTCCACCCATTCGCCCCAGCAGGCACAAGAGGCCCTTAAAAGCGGTGTGGACTATATCGGTGTCGGCCCTATCTTCCCCACCAGCACCAAGAAGGACGTGGTTGACCCCGTGGGGCTTACTTACCTGGAGTATGTGGCGCGTCACATACCCCTTCCCTTTGTGGCCATTGGGGGCATCAAGGAACACAATATCAGGCAGGTGCGCCGGCATGGTGCCCGCTGCATCGCCATGGTAACGGAAATCCTGGAAGCGAAAGACATTGTGGCCAAGGTGAAACACCTCCGGGCTGCACTGGAGGGAGTGTCATGAAAAAGGTGTTGACCATCGCTGGCTCCGATTCTTGCGGAGGCGCCGGCATCCAGGCGGACCTGAAAACCTTTGCCGCCCTAGGCGTTTACGGCATGAGCGTTGTTACCGCGGTGACTGCCCAGAACACCACCGGCGTATACGCAGTGGAGGAAGTGTCCCCGGCTGGAGTTACTGCCCAGATGGAATGCCTGTTTGAGGACATCCCCGTGGATGCTGTCAAGATCGGCATGGTGTCCACCACAGGGATCATCCAGGCTATCGCCCAAGGTCTGGACAAATGGAATGCCAAAAACGTGGTGCTGGACCCGGTGATGGTGTCCAAAAGCGGCAACAACCTGCTGCGGCCGGATGCCCGTGATGAGCTGGTTAAACGGCTGCTGCCTTTGGCCACCGTAGTTACACCCAACATCCCCGAGGCACAAGCGCTGGCAAACCGGAAGATTGCCACTGTTCCTGAGATGGAAACCGCGGCAAAAGTCATTAAAAGTATGGGCCCGCGCAGCGTGGTGATTAAAGGTGGACACTTGGAGGGCGAACCGGTGGACGTCTTCTACGATGGACAGCAGTTCACCCATCTGTCTGCCCGGCGGATTGTCACCAAAAACACCCACGGTACCGGCTGCACCTTTTCCTCCGCCATCGCCGCTTACCTGGCCCTGGGGCATTCGCCATTGGCAGCGGTTCAGCAGGCCAAGGAATACATCACCCAGGCCATCGCCCACTCCTTCCGCCTCGGCAAAGGGGTGGGGCCTACCCACCATTTCTTCCGTTACTACGTGGTCTAAAGCCATGAAAAATATCTACTTCATCGATTTCGACGGCACCATCAGCCTGGTGGACACCTGCTACGCCATGGTAGCCCGGTTTGCCGGTCCCGGTTGGGAAGATTGGGAAAACCGCTGGCTAAAAGGAGAAATTACCACGAAGGAGTGCGCCCGGGGCATCTTTCACCTGTTTCACACCACAGAAAAAGCTCTTACGGATTTTATCCTTTCTTTAGATATAGACAGCTCTTTTCCCGCTTTTGTGCACTGGTGCCGGGGGCGCGGGGAATCCCTTTATATTTTAAGCGATGGCTACGATCTGAATATCCGGCTGCTGTTGGCGAAATATGGCCTTGACGACCTGCCCTATTTCGCCAACCGCTTACGTTACACCGACAACAGATTCTCTATCGAGACCCCATACCACAACCCGCAGTGCGGCCGCTGCGGCACCTGTAAAAGGACGATTATCCGGCGATTGACCCGGGAAGGGTGGAGAACCGTGTACGTCGGCGATGGGCACTCAGACAAGTGCGCCGCCCGGGAGGCTGATGTGGTTTTTGCCAAGAATAGTCTCTTGGTCTACTGCGGGGAGCAGAACATCCCCTGCGTTCCATTTCAGGATTTCACACACATTATGCGGTACCTTTCCCCCCATCCCGATTGCAGGGAGGAACTGTGGCGGAGGTAGTCGAAAATAGCTCTATAGCTGGAAGGGGACGGCCTCCGGTTAACAGGGGAGAGGTTGGTGCCTAGAAATGCGGGAAGACAATGGAGTTGGGGCGGAAAACCGGCTGAAGCCGCTGGTCAAGTGGGCGGGGGGAAAATCCCAGCTCCTCGGCCAGTACAGTTCCCTTTTTCCCGTTTGTTTCAACACATACCATGAAATCATGGCCGGCGGCCTGGCTGTCTTTTGGCACCTGGCCCCTCGGCTGACCGGGGCCCACATTTCCGACAATAATCCCGAGCTGATCAATTTTTACTGTACGGTGCGGGACCAGCCGGAGGAATTGTTTACCTCCCTGGCCAGGCACCGGAATGAAAAGAAATATTACTATACAATGCGCTCCCTTGACCCGGCTTCATTATCCCCCCTGGAGAGGGCCTCCCGGTTTCTGTACCTGAACAAGGCCGGTTATAACGGGTTGTGGCGGGTGAATTCCCGGGGGGTACATAATGTGCCCTTTGGCAGGTACAGCCGGTTGTCTTTCCCAAGCCTGCCAGATCTCCTTGCCGCCAGCCATTATTTAAAGAAAACGCATATCCGCCAGGCGGATTTCGCCAGTGTGCTGGATTATGCCAGGCAGGGAGATTTTGTGTACATTGACCCTCCCTACCATCCCCTTTCCGCCAGCGCCAGTTTTACCGCTTACAGCGGCAGCTTCGGCGAGGAGGAACAGGCCCGTCTGGCGGAGATATGCCGTGAGCTGGATGCCAGGGGTGTGCAATTCATGCTTAGCAACTCCGACACAGCATTGATCAAAATCCTGTACCGTGGGTTTGACCTTCAACAGGTAACCGCTCGCCGGGCCATTAACTCCAAGGGCGATGGACGGGGATCGGTAAAGGAATTAGTGGTTAGAAATTATTGTTAATTTTTACAACCATAATAGAAACTTATCACGGGCTTATCCGGCTGGGAAACCAGTAGGGGCGGAGTCGTCCGGCGGGCATTAGGGTGGTGGAACTGGGAACCTGTGTCTTTGGCCATCGGGATCCGGATACCGGGCCAATGATATTTCCCCGCCTGGAAATGGTTCGCCTGGCCATACCGCGCCGTGTATACACCGATCGCCATATGGATATGGTGGCGGAAGCCTTCCGTCAAATTGATCAACGCCGCCATGTGATCAAAGGTTTGCAGTTAGTCTATGTGGCTCCGGTTTTACGCCACTTTACCGCCCGTTTTGTTCCCCTGTCCAGTTGACCCCATTTTCGCATGTCATGGACTGGTCCAAACTGAGGCATAATATCCTCCGTAAATCAAATGCTACCGCAGGAGGTGATTTTATGTCCAGGAAGACCGTGTTGTTTGCCATACTGACGCTGGTGGTGGCACTGGTGCTCACCGGTTGCCCCCAGGCCAAACAGCCAAAACGGCAGGGAACTGACCAGGGTGTAGAAAAATCCGCCGATCAGGCCAAGGAGGCTGTGGACAACCGGACCCTGGTGGAGGTGGCCAAGGCGGACCCGTTCAAGTCCTGTGAGGACTGCCACAAGGGGACCGTGGAGGTGGAGGGCAAGCAGAAGGATATCACTCTGGCCGGTCAAACCAATGCCTTGGAAACTTCACGGGGCACCAAGCACCCCACCGTACCGGACAACATCACATTGCAAGGCTGCCTCCGTTGCCACGCACAGGGTAACTTGTATGAATCCTTTGTCCTTAGGATGCATAAGGCCCACGGAAACAGCAAGGTGTTCCATCCCAAATATAAGGGTGATTGCACAAGCTGCCACACCTTGAATGAGGAAGGGAAGGTCACCCTCAAGGGTGCCCAGTAACAAAAGGAAAGAAAATAAGGAAGACCCGGTTTTTAACTCATGGGTCTTTCTTTTTTTTGGCGCAGGGCCGTGCATCCGTCTATTATGCGAGGGTATGCACCGGCTTTTTGGGCGGGATTATGGGCAGCCTCGCTTAGTGTCGGTATTAACCGGGTGTGGATGGTAACAACTGCGAAAAGGAAAGCCGATGTTTTTGTCGAACACTCTTCCGTCCGGGCAAAATGCATTGCCGGGGGGGGGGTAACTCAATGGATTGGCTGACCTCCTTTTTCATCCGAAATTACCAGATGGTTTACTTCGTTTATGGTCTGGTCTTTTTCCAGATCGGTTTTGCCATCAGCCTGCAGTCCCGCAGCCTGAGTTCCTTCCGGATGGCCCGCAGGTTGAGGGCGCTGGCCGCCTTCGGTTTTTTGCACGGCCTGTCGGAATGGGCGGTGGTGTTCATCCCCATCCAGCAGGTGTATGTCGATGAGCGGCAGTTGCTGCTGCTGTACTTTTTGGAACGGGCACTGACTGCTGTATCCTTTACCTTTCTTTTCTCCTTCGGCCTTAACTTGATGCTTGATACCATCAGGCGGTACCGGCGGCTGGCGGTGTTGCCCTGGGTGATCCTGACCGTCTGGCTGGTGTTTACCCTGGCGGCAATGAGATGGGGCAGCTGGAGAGAAACTGGCGAATGGTTGGTGTTGTGCGATGTTTTCAGCCGGTACTTTCTTGGTTTTCCAGGTTCCCTGGCGGCGGCGGTGGCCCTGTACTGGCAGAGACATGAAATTGAGGCCATCGGACCGGCTAAGGTGATGTCCGGTTTAAAGGGGGCGGTGGCGGCCTTTGGCTTGTACGGTATATTTGCCGGGCTGGTGGTGCCGGTGGCCCCGGTGTTTCCAGCTACCTGGCTGAACCAGCAGGACTTTTTCAAAATGGTGGGCATCCCCATTCCCGTTTTTCGGGCCGCCATGGGTGTGGTCATGCTGTATTCAATGGTGCGCACCCTGGATGTTTTCAATCTGGAATACCTGCGGCGGCTGGACATCCTGGAGCGCCAGCAAGCCGTAGCCCAGGAGCGTGAACGCATCGGACGTGACTTGCACGACGGGGTAATCCAGGATATCTATGCTGTAGGGCTGGCCCTGGAGGATTGCCGCTTCATGATGGATGAAGAGCCCGGCCTGTGCCGGGAGCAGTTGAAAAAATGCATGGACCGGCTGAATATGACCATCCGAAACATCCGGAACTATATCCTGGGTCTTGCCCCCGTTTCCTTTCAGGAAAGGAACCTGCATGCCGGCATCAACAGGCTGGTGCATGACTTTGAGGCCAATACCCTGATCACCTCCCAGGTGGGCTGGTCCGGCCCGCCGGTGGAACTGGATCAGGTGGTGGTGTCCCATATCTATCACATTATCCAGGAAATTTTGAGTAACGTGGCCCGTCATGCCTGTGCCACCATGGTGTGGGTGAATGTACGGGTGACGGCGGGAAAACTGGAAATTTCGGTGCTGGACAATGGGGTGGGTTTTGACGTAAAACAACAACAATGCCGGGAGGCGTCCGTTGAAGGGGGCCGGGGCCTATGTAATATCAGCGAAAGGGTGCGGCTGCTGGGGGGAAGCTGGGAGCTCATCTCGCACCGGGGGGCCGGAACCAAAGTATTATGCTATGTCCCATTGGGAGGTGTATTTAATGATTCGCATTCTCCTGGTTGATGATCACGAAGTGGTGCGCATCGGCCTGGCCACCCTGCTGCGCCGGCACGAAGACTTTGAGGTGGTGGGGGAGGCGGGAACTGCGGCGGAAGCGGTGGAAATGGCCGTCAGGCTGAGACCAAATGTGGTAGTTATGGATATCAGGTTACCGGATAACAGTGGGATTGAGGCATGCCGCGAGATTAGGGCTTCTGTGCCGGGGGCAAGGGTGATTATGCTGACCTCCTATGCCGATGACGAGGCCATGTTTGCTTCCATCATGGCCGGGGCTGAAGGTTATGTTTTGAAGATGATCGGTAGTGACGCCCTGGTAAAGGCGGTACAGACTGTTGCCAAGGGAGAGCCGCTGCTGGATCCTACTGTTACCAGGCGGCTGGTGGCGTATCTGCAGGACCGGCAGGCCGGCCGGCAGAGGTATGAAAGCTTAAGCGACCAGGAAGTGCGGATTCTGCACCTCATTGCCGACGGCAAGACCAATAAGGAGATTGCTGCAGAGGTGTTTTTAAGCGAAAAGACTGTGCGCAACCATGTCAGCAATATCTTAAGTAAACTGGGGCTAAGCAACCGCACCCAGGCTGCCGCCTACGTGCTGCGGACCAGGGGAGAGCTAAAGGTTCAGTAAATAGTATTCCTCTTACATGGTGAACTACTCCCGCCTGTAGAGGCGGGAGCTTCCTGCTTCACAGACAACCTGCGGTGTCTCGGCAGGCTTGAATTCCCGTGGTCCCCAAGGGTACGGATGGTAAGGACGTGTCCGGTGCACGGATCCGTTAAATAGTTTCATGTTAACAGGACCCCCGGGACAAATGTTTCCGGCACGGCAACCGGGACATTTGTCCCTTTTTAATGGGGTCAAATAACATCGGACAGTTTTGCCTTTTTTATGATTAAATGAACATGTACCCCATAATATGGTTTTTTATTGATGGGGGACGTGGGATGAAAGGAGGTGAAATAGTGAAAATCCTAACAATTAATTGGGGACTAAATCACAGGAGGGAATTTCAGATGAAAAGAATAGCCATCACTTTGCTGGTGCTGGCGGTGTTCATTCTGGCCGGTGCCGGCAGCGCTTGGGGCTTTGCTACCATGGGTTCTGACAAAACCCAGGCGGCCTGTCTTTCCTGTCATTCCCCGGCAGCCAAACCGGCTGCACCTGCACCGGCTGCCAAACCGGCGTCTCCGGCTCCTGTGGCGCCTGCCGGCAAGTTTACCCTGAAGAACCAGGATATCACCCTGCAAGGCGTCACCAAGAAGGTGCCAGTGGCGGTTTCCGGTAGCACCACTTTGATCCAGGTTAGGGCACTGGCTGATATGCTGGGTTCCAAGCTGGCATGGGACAATTCTGCCAAGGTGGCCACTTTCAAGGTTGGTACCATCGAGGTTGCTATCCAAGCCAACCAGAACAAAGCCGTCGTAAATGGCAAGGAAATCCCCGTGGCTACCACCATTCAGAAGGGCCGCCTTTATGCTGGTCTGGACGCCCTGACCGAGGCCCTGGGCGGATCCGTCAAGGGCTCCAAGGTGCTGCTGGGTGAGGCTGGCTATGTGGGCTCCGATAGCTGCAAGACCTGCCATGCGGCCAAATTCGAAGGCTGGGCGGGAACCGGGCATCCTTTGATGCTGCGTGATGCGCAGGCGGATCCCAAGGTGATCATCGGTGATTTTTCCGTCAAGGGCCAACCCTTTGAGGTGGAAACGGTGAAGGCCCTGGGTCTCACCTCCCCTGCGGACATCAAATATGTAATTGGTGGCAAGTGGAAGCAGCGTTATCTGGTGGACGTGGATGGGGTACTGCGGGTGTTGCCCAAGCAGTGGGTACCGGCCACCAAGTCCTGGACCAACTATAACTACGACACATGGGCGGTCAAGCCATATATCGATGCTTGTGTTGGCTGCCATTCTGTGGGCTTTAGCCCGGTCACCAAGCAGTATGTGGAAGGAGGGGTGGGGTGCGAATCCTGTCACGGCCCCGGCGCCAACCACCTGGCCAAACCATCCAAGGATACCATCGTCAACCCGGCCAAGCTGTCCTTTGACAGGGGCATGGACACCTGCAATGCCTGCCATGCCCGGGGCGGCAACATCGACGGCAAGCGGGAGGATGCCTTGGGCTATAAGCCTGGTGATGACCTCTCCAAATACTACAAGCCTTTGAAACCGGTTTTTGGCGATCCCAAGAGCGGTCAGTTCCATCCCGACGGCGCTGGTAAGATGCACCGCATGCAGGGCCAGGATTATTCCCAGAGCTTGCATTTCCAGGCCGGCATCACCTGCTGGACCTGCCATGATCTGCACAAGCCGGGTATGCTGACCAAGCCGGTGGATGAACTGTGTACATCTTGCCATACCACCATGGCTAAACCCGTAGACATCAACAAGTATATGCCTTACCGGGCCAACAGCGCGCTGAATTATGACATCCGGACCCACACCTTTAAACCCCTAACCGCCCAGTGGAGCACCTCCAAGCACGCCAAACCGGTGGATAGTCCCTTTCGGGATGGTTGCGTCAGCTGCCATGACGGCGTCGCCTATGCTAAGGGCATTACCCTGACCAAGGATCTCCCGGCGGGCAAAATTTCACCCATCGACTGCCAGACCTGCCATAAGGGCTTTGACAAGCTGCGTCAGGGCAAGGGTTCCATGTATGACGGCAAACTGGTGGTGAATGGCGGTAAAGGTAACCTGTGTCTTGACTGTCATAACCCGCGCCGGTTCATCGACCCCGCTGCTGCCCGTAAGAGTTACCCGCACTATGGGACGCAAGGGGCCATGCTCCTGGGTGTTGGTGGCGCGGAAAACGTGGCCCCTGGTAAAGTATGGGGCAGCTCACCCCATGGCGCCAACCCGGACACCTGTGTATCCTGCCACTTTGCCGTGGGTAAGGACGGTAACGCCAACCACTACTTCAAGATGCCCAAAGAGTTGGCTGCCGCCGCCTGCTCCAGTTGTCATGCCGGCTTGAATACCTATAACCGGATTGCCCTGGGGGACTATGACGGTAATGGCAAGATCGAAGGCATCCAGACGGAGGTTTATAACCTGACCAAGCTGGTGGAAAAGGCCATCCTGGCTGCTTTAGACGGCGGTAAGGGCGGTACCATCGAAACTGCTGGCGGTGCTTTCATCTTTAAGGATTTGAGCGGTAACGACATTTCCGCCAGAGTCTCGCCGGAACTCTACTCCGCCGCCTGGAACTGGAAGTTCGTCAAGAACGATAAGAGTAACGGTATCCATAACCCCATCTACGCCGTGCAGCTGCTGCAACAGTCTTACAAGCTGGTTACTGGCAAGGATGTGCCAGGCGCAAGGATTCGTTAAGTCTGTACCAAGTTAAAAGTACGAAAAAGAGATGCCCCACAGCCGGTGGGGCATCTCTTTTTCCCTCCTGCTTTCCCGCAATATTGACCCTTGGGAGACCCTTGATAAAAAATTTATGCATGTGCAGACAAGGTGCAAATGTCCCGACAGAATAAGGGACATTGCTTCGTTATTTTTTAGGAGGGATGACATTGGGACGGAAAGGGATGATTGTGCGAAAATGGACACGATCGCCGATAGTATGTCCTTGAAGGGCTCGGTGATTGGGTGAGAAAGGAGGTGTAGAAGTGGAAACCCGCAAGATCTCCATTTTCGAACAAAAAAACAGGAGGGAATCCCGTATGAAGAAAGCAGCCATCATCCTGATGGTGTTGGCGGTAATTACCCTGGTAGGGGCTGGTAGTGCTTGGGCTCTCCCCTCAATGGGTTCTGATAAAACCCAGGCCGCCTGTCTTTCCTGTCACCCGGCGGCAGCACCGAAAGCTCCCGCACCGGCGCCCGCACCAACCAAACCTGCTCCTGCACCCAAGCCGGCCAGCGGAAAATTGACGCTGAAGACCCAGGCAGTCACCGTGAACGGTGTGACCCAGACCGTTCCTGTAGGAGTGATTGGTGACAAGACTTTAGTGCAAGTAAGGGCTTTCGCTGACATGCTGGGTACGGCAATAGCATGGGATAATAAGGCCAAGGTAGCGACCTTTAAGGCTGGCACCAATGTGATTGCAATCCACGCCACCCATAACAAGGCTGTTATCAATGGTCAAGATGTCGCCATGGAAGTCCGCCTGGTCAACGGGCGGGTATTTGCCGAACTGGATGCCCTGACCGATGCCGTAAAGGGCGCTCCCGCCGCGGCGGCCAAAAAGCCCAACTACGTCGGTGCTGAGGGCTATGTCGGTTCCGATGCATGCGCCACCTGTCATAAGGGGATTTATGATAAGTGGAGCACCTCTTGGCACACCAAGAAGGTGACCTACGGTCCAAACTCCGAGTATTTCCAGGAAGCCAAGAGCGAAATCTTTCCCTGGGTGAAGGAAAAGTGGAACGAACTGGACACCTACATGATCCTTGACCGTAAGGATGCCAATACCAACTATGTTGCTATCGACAAGGTCAAGATCGAAGAAGTGGACTTTGTAGTAGGCGCCACCCGCAAGCAGCGTTACATGGTATACTATGACGGCGGTCCGCGCAAGGCCTGGCTGGCCACCACCCAGGACGGCGGTATCTCCTGGAAATTGGATAAGTCTGTAGTTGTGGACTATCCCGGCAACAAGGAGCGGGCCGGCTACAAGCTTCTCTTCATCGAAGCCAGTAAGGGCGGAACCCTCAATGCCAATAACTACGGTGAATGGCGTTCCTGGCAGGAGCGTTGCATCGCTTGTCACACTACCGGCTTTGACTACCAGGCCTGGGATGCCGCCAAGGCTGCCTATGTCAAGGGTGAACGGGCTGATCTGAAAGATCTGTTCGTGGCTGACCTGCGCATCGGTTGCGAGGCTTGCCACGGCCAGGGTAAGGAACACGCCGCCAAGCCCAGCAAGGACAACATTATCAACCCGGCCAAACTGGTCAGCAAAGACCTAAATGCTGCCCAAATGGTTTGTGAGCAGTGCCATACCCGTCCGGACCGCAGTACCAAGTCCAGCCTGGCCAATGACCTGCGCGGCTACCGGATCGGTGACAAGTACGAGGACTTTGCCGTCATTACTCGTCCTGCCTGGGGTACAGGCAACCGCCAGGTATCCATCGACGGTAAGGG
>DDKM01000015.1 GCA_002339345.1 Firmicutes bacterium UBA2598
TTCTTATGGTCGGGTGGTTTACAGTGCTTAAGCACCCCCCTCCCCATACAAAGGTTTGCTGTTTCTCAATGATTTTTTGAGGCACTTCATTGGGGTTGGTGCCTTTTAGCACTTTACCATTAATTTTACCCTGAAAGGTCTTCCTTCGGCCCTCTACCCTGTTCGGGAACGCCCATTTTTCGAGAGGCTACAATGGTGTAAAATTGGGAGTCTAGGAGCAGGAAAGGCCACCCTCCCTCTGGTAGATGTAAAGGTAATCACACACCAACATCACCAGGAGGGATAAAGGATGGCCCAATATCAGGTTACCATAGGCGGCGAGATTTTGCACCACCTATTTACGCTCTACCGGCGCAGTACCCGGACAATCTCCGGCATCGCCTTGCGGGTGGCAACTACACCTGCCTCTACGAATCCGGGCATTTTTTTGAAATCAATGAGAGTAGCCGGGCCGGTGGCTGGCCGGATGACCACATCAGCGTAACGGTCCAATATTACATTAGATATGCGCTGGCCCATGACATCCCAGGTTTGCAGCAGAACCTCAACCAGATTGTTGAAGGGAGCCTCATGGTGTACCATAAACCCCAGATCTACGGCGATGACTACATCGGCACCCAGGCATTTCAGCACATCGGCAGGCACATTATCCACCAGGCCACCATCGGTTAAGAGGCGTCCACCTACCCGTTTGGGTGTGAAAACACCGGGGATGGCGATACTGCCGGCGATGGCGTCACATACGGCGGCCTGAGATTGGAAGACAAATCCAGGAATCTGCCACCTGGGTTTTAGCATGGGAGAAGCAAACACCACCCCTTCGCCGGTATGGAGGTCGGTTGTCACCACAGTTGCAGGTACCGTCAGGTCGCCAAAGGATTTGTTACCGATATACCGCCTCAGTGCCGTCTCGATCATTTCCACCTTTACCAGACCCAACGGTAGTTTGATAGTCCGCCGGAAGGGACCTGTACCCATGCTTTTAGCTGCAACCCGCTGCAGTTCGGGTGCACTCCGAAACAGGCTGTTTAGCCATTGCTCCATCTGCTGGGGTGTGAACCCTGCGCCGTACAATCCCGCCACAATGCTGCCAGCACTGGTGCCAGCCACAATATCTGGTTTGATACCGTTTTCCAGCAATACTTTTAACACCCCGATGTGGGCAGCACCCCGCAGGCTTCCTCCGCCAAGGGCTAGACCAATTTTCAACCATCACACCTCCTTTATGTTAGATTATGCAAAAATTCCCTGGCAGGTTAACCTGTGAATTGGAACAAGCAGGAATCCCCCGCCTTTCGTAGAATGGATTTATGCAGCTCCGTAGTTCCGTCGCGAAGGGAAGAGAGTCTCTTTGGTGAATGAATCGTGGTTAATGCAGGAACTGGTGGAAAATTCCGATCGGGCCATATTTGTCATCAATCTTGCAAACCAGTTGATTTACATAAACCGGGCCGGGGAAAACTTGACTGGGGAGAACCGTTCCCGTCTGGCCGGCCTGGATTTTCATTCCATTTTGGCTTCCCACATGGGCATGGCGCCCCAGAACAACCTGGTACGGGCCATCAACCGCTGTGTGGGGGATGGTGCGGAACAACCGGGGGTGCCGGTGGTGGCGGAACTGGGTGCGGAAAAGAAGTGGCTGCAAGCTGGTGTGCGGTGCCTGCGAGATCCGGAGGGACAGCAGTATGGTTGTGTGATCACCCTTTCCGATGTAACTCGTTTACAGCAGATGGAGATTCAGATGTCCAGGGCGGAAGCCCTGGCTTCTGCTGGCCAGATTGCGGCCGGGGTGGCCCACGAGGTTAAAAACCCCCTGTCTGCGGTAAGGGGTTTTGCCCAATTGATCAGTGCGCGCAGTGAAAACGAACAGATCCGGCGGTATGCCGATTATATGGTGGAAGAGATTGATAAGGCCATCCAGATTATCCATGATTTTCTGCGTTTAGCCCGTCCGCCAGCACCATCCTTCCGCCTGACCCAGATTGAAGAGGTGCTGGAGGAAGTGGTTACCCTGGTGGAGACGGAAGCCCACTTCCGGGGTATCCGTTTAGTCCGGAAGTACAGTAACCCACCGCCCCTGATGCTGGACCAAACCAGGATCCGGCAGGTATTCCTGAACATTTTGGCCAATGCCATCGGAGCCACCCCTCGGGGTGGGCAAATTACCGTAGCCGCCGGGCTCAACGACGGGCTGGATCAGGTGTGGGTGGACATTCAGGACACCGGCACCGGGATGACACCGGATGTGCTGGCTCGCATTGGACAACCCTTTTTTACCACCAAAGAAAATGGTACAGGGCTAGGTCTTTCTTTGAGCTATAAAATGATACAAGACCACGGGGGTCAGGTGCTTGTACACAGTGAGCCCGGTATGGGTTCCAGTTTTAAGGTATTCCTGCCGCTCAACAATAAATAAATATACTCCGAGCCGGTTTTCCTAATGCTTCCATGGCGATGGTAACCGGCCCCGGCCCGTACCCGGTGGGCCGTAAGGGTGTCACGGGAAACTGTGGGGCCTCCCGTTGTTGGAAAGGAGTCTTGCCGCTGGCTGCTCGGCTGTTGGTAAAGACACCGGGCATTTTTAGATGGATGAATTGGAGTACCGGTATACGGGGGAGGGCAAGTTAAATGACAAAGGACAGGGGTGTGCATGGTAAAAACACGGTGGTGACGGAGCTTTCACCTCAATTGCTGCAGGCGGTAAGGGAAGCGGCGCCAGAGGGGCGGTTGACTTGCACCGATGCCCACAAGGTGGCTCGCCAGTTGAGAGTGCCCTTGCTGCATGTGGGGCTGGCGGCGGACCACCTGGGAATTAAGATTGCCGCTTGTCAACTGGGCTGTTTTTAACGGAAAAGCCGAAAGCCTGGTAGTTGGGAGGAAGGGCGTTGGATTTCTTCAGCGTAGTAACCGTGGAGGAAGCAAGGCAAAAAATCGCTAGTGTCTGGCAGGTGCCGCACGGGATAGAAAGGGTTCCCCTGACAGAGGCTTTTGACCGTTTTCTGGCGGAAGACCTGGTGGCCGGGGAGGATGTG
>DDKM01000038.1 GCA_002339345.1 Firmicutes bacterium UBA2598
TGGGTTGTTGATATTTCCCCTCGACGAGCTTGAGCCACTGAAACAGCGGCTCCTGTCACCGAAGAGGCAAATGTATTGGTATGATCCACTGGCCCGGGGTAAATCTGGTTCCCCGCAAAAACTTCGAAACATTATTCCTTTTTGCCCTTTCGTTTACGGTTTTTCTCATACAGAAGGCTAAGCATAAGTAGGGCTAGAGATAAAAGTGCTAACCCTGCCATAAGCTTTAAGGCGTCATTTTTATTAGTAAGGCCGGGAAAATCACTAATTCCGAACAGGATGATCCATAGGTAACCTAATACAAAGAAGGACAAAACTGGGGTTAAAGCTACTACCAGTTTATTTTCAGCTAGTGTCTGAGCCACTATGCCAGCATCAAAAAGTGAAAAGATAGCACGAAAAACGTTTTTAATAAGGTTAATAATAAACTCTTCCATGTCTTGCACCTCAGGGCAAGTCCGGATTGTGGTGTAAAATTTCCTCTGGCAGATGATGCTGCCTTATTTTAAGCTGTCTGCGAACGCGTGTCCACTGTGACTGCTTTTGTCACGCTGACCTTCCACTCCCAATACTCCGTCATGTCGAAATAGCGGTGTCCAGTGGTCCAAGCCTCATCGATCTCCAATAGGACCGCCCCAATCAACCGCATCGCGGACTCTTCGTTGGGGAAGATCCGGATCACCCGCTCCCGCCGCCGGATTTCCTGGCTTAACCGCTCTACGCCATTGGTGGTCCGTAACAGCTTTCGGTATCTCTGAGGCAACGTCATCACTGCCATGGCGTCCTCAAAACCGGCTTCCAGCCGCTCCACTGCCTTAGGAGCCCGATACCCATAATCCCGGATCACCTCGTCCATAAACCGCCGCGCCGTCGCCAGATCCGGCGCGTCGAAGATCAAGCGCAGCCGTCCATGTAGTTCGCTTTGCAGAGCCTTGGGGCAGGCGTCCAGGATATTGCGGACAAAGTGGGTCTGACACCGTTGCCATGTCGCCCCCTGAAAATGGGTCTCCACGGCTCTCACCAGGCCCTTGTGGTCATCGGATACAACCAGGTCCACCCCTTTAAGCCCCCGCGCCTTTGGCCGACCGAAAAATTCAGACCAGCTGGCATCCGATTCGCTGTCGCCGAGCATAAACCCTAAAATCTCCCGGTATCCCTCCCGGTTGATTCCTGTGGCGAGAAGTACGCTTGAAAGCCGTACCCGGCCATCTTTCCGCACCCGGATTACCAGGGCGTCCACCAGCAAGAAGGGATACTCTTGGGTGCTCAAGTTTCGCTCATTCCATTCCTTCACGACGCCATCTAACCCCTTGCACAGGGCGGATACGGTGGACTTGGAAAACTCCGTGCCGCAGAGTTCCTCAACAACCGCCCGCACCTTCCTGGTGGATACGCCATTGACAACCATCTCGACCATGGCCAGCAAGAGCGCCTGCTCGCTCCGCTGATACCGTGTAAAGAGTTCTGTGGAGAAGTGCCCGCGCCGCAGCCGGGGAACCATAAGCGTAAGTTCTCCTACACGCGACTTGAGCGGCTTATCCCGATGCCCGTTGCGGTACCCCTGCCGTTCTTCGGTGCGTTCGTAGGGCTTGGCCTTCAGTTGTTCGGCAGCCTGAGGATCAAGTACCTGATTGACTATGTCCTCCACCAACCGGGCCAAACCATCATCCGTGGCCCCGGACATGCCCCGCGGTCGGAAGTCCTCGTCCCGAACATTCAACGGCTACAAGAAGCATATGGCCATGGAGCAGGAGTTCGAGTTCATCACCGCCGTGGAAGTCGCTGCGGGTAATGTACATGACGGAGAGGTAGCCAAACACCTGATCGACCAGCAACCAGTGGAACGCCAGCCGGAGAACGTGATGGGAGACCATTGCTATGGCACCGGCGAAGTGCGCAAGGAAATGGATGAACTAAATATCCAGGTGAAGGCGCCGGTTCCCGAAGCCTATACCACGCAAGGGCACCTGAAAAAGACCGACTTTGAGATAGACCTGGAGGCCCAAACCTGCCGTTGCCCGGCTGGGCACAGTACCGTAAAGATCCAGCGTGACCGGAAGACCAAAGAACCCAAGGCCTTTCACTTCTCCGTGGAACACTGCCGGACCTGTCCCTTACGGCAGCAATGCTTCAGCAACAAGAAAGAGTACCGAACCGTTCGGTTCCATCCCTATGAGCGCTATCTCCAACAGGGGCGTAAGTAACAGAATACTGTTGAGTTTCAGCTAGAGTACCGGCAGTGCCGGCCGGCAGTCGAGCGCAAGCTGGCGGAAACCGTCCGGCATGGAGGCCGCAAAGCCCGTTACATCGGCATACCTAAGGTGCGGCTGCAAATGCTGCTCGTGGCAGCCACCGTAAACTATAAACACTACGTCAAAAAAGTCCGGGAGGCAGTTCAAAGTGCCGCAAAAACCCTGACACCACACCAAGGGGTAAGAGTCGCCACGTGGCTGGTAATATAAGGAAACACAAGAGATGCTAAGGAGGAACTGGCGACAAATGACGAGGGAGCAACGCTTTACACCACCCTGATCAAACCTTTGATACCATATTATACCAACTAAATGATTATCAGGAACCTGGCTGCCCTAAAAAGCAGGGGTTGGTCAGCAGTCTCCTAGAGGCTGAGACGGGGTTCAACCACATTCAGGGAAACTGCTTACTGCCGCTGCTGGCCGCGGCCCTTGAGCGCGAGGTGCCCCAAAATTATCCAGCACCGTGAAAACAGCTTTAAAAACGGAGAAAAGGGGCGCTACTGAAATTCTACGAGATCTGGGACATCACCATCTTATTTTGCCTATTATTTGTTCCTCCTCGCGTTTTTTTGTTCCTCGCGTTTTTTACGAAGCCCTAGCAAATCAGCATCATATAAGGACTTCAATCCTCCCAGATAGAAATAACCAATAGGGACAGCAATAATGTCTACTATTACCCCCCACCACCACGGGAGCAACAACACCCAGATTAAAAAGATAGGTAGCCAAATTGCCATTATGATAAGACATGGAATTGAAGTCTTCTCCATAGACCACCGTTTAATGGACCCAATTATTGCGATTATCAGAAGCGCTAATAGAAACGTCCCACCAGTAATATAAAAGCGCATCATAAATACACTTTCATCAATGTACTCTTCCAACGTCGAACACCCCTTAGTTAGGAGTAATAAGTTCGGGTATTTTGTAGCAACCCATTTTCATCTTCCTGTAGCACCGCTGCTGGCGGTGTGAAGGAATCCCACCCAAGCTGGGTCAATCTTACGTTACTACACACAGGCGGGGAGAAGTCGGGCTTAAGGTCCGACTTCCCCCACGCTGTGGAAATCACGAAATCAACGCCGATGGCCGGGTACGGAAAGCCCCGCCCCCATTATTGAGTAACTTCTTGCCCTAATAAAGGACGCGGCTTGGGAACCCGAAGCTCGTGCAAGACTTGTAACCGCCCGTGCGGCTACACCATAGTAGATGCTAGCAGCGTTAACGGCCATGGAAACAATTGCTTCTTTCCTGTCTATTTCCCCTCTTCTCCATTGAACAGCTGTCGCGGCCGAACTAGCAATACTCGCAGATACAGAGGCCGTCCCAAGAACTGTTACAACAGCTGGGGCCACGGAAGCGGCGGCGAGAACGAAAGCTGCTGTTGCCGCAACACCCCCGGCATAACTAGCGTACCTATTTGCTTTGGAGATAAGGCTCGAAGGTATCCGCCAGCGGCCGGTGGGATCGATGAAGTTGACCGGGTTGTTGCTGACATACTGATATAGGTTTAGGGTTTGGGATGCTTTCTCGGTGCCGAGGATGGTATCCCGGCTTACAAACCTCCCCGCCGCCGGGTCGTAGTACCTGGCCTGCAGGAAATA
>DDKM01000073.1 GCA_002339345.1 Firmicutes bacterium UBA2598
GTGACGGGGGAGTAATTTTTTGGATTTGTTGTCACTGGAGATAGAAGGATTTCGCAATTTAAAAAGTGGGATCTTCCATCCCCAACCAGGCATAAACCTTGTGGTAGGGGATAATGGCCAAGGCAAGACCAATTTACTTGAAGCCATTGGATATGTGCTTTTTATGCGTTCCATTAGGGGATTTTCCGACCAGTATCTGGTACAGTGGGAATCCCCTTACTTCCGACTGAAGGGTGAATTCGGCAACGGTTCCCATCGCAGCTTCCTCCAGGTGTCCTGGCATCCAGAGGTTGGCAAAAAGGTATGGTTAAACGGAGTAGTTCAGCAGAGTTTTACCGATTACCTTTACAAAGGAGTTTATTTCAGCCCAGACCATTTAAAAATAGTCAAGGGAGGACCATCGGAAAGAAGAATTTGGCTGGATCAACTGGCCTGCCAGTTTTATCCTGGTTATCATCGTCAGTTGGTGATGATGAAAAATATACTTGCACAAAGAAACCATATGTTGAAATTGGTGCGTCAACGGGTCACAGGTTTTGGAGAGTTGGAGATATGGGACTTGCAGCTTGCTAAGGCAGGTAGTGCCATCCTTACCAAAAGACTGGAACTTTTAAAGAGGTTATCTGTATTAGTGGTCGAAATATATGGGAAAATATCCGGAGGCGGCGTTATTAACATCGATTATTGTCCAACTTTGCCGGAAATTGACCAAATGAATCACCAAGAGATTATGGCATGTTATGGTAAAGAACTTGAAAGACAAAGGATGACAGATATCCAAAAGGGTGTTACGGGATGCGGTCCTCACCGCGATGATCTATCCATTGTTATCAATGGTAAAATGGCGCGTACCTTTGGTTCCCAGGGTCAACAGCGGACGGTGGTGCTGTCCATGAAGATGGCGGAGGTGGAATTGCTTAGACTTAACTTTCCCCAGCCGCCCTTACTGCTTTTGGATGATGTCTTTTCCGAACTGGATGAGGTCAGATGTTCACATCTTTTGGACTATGTGCGCAGGGGATACCAGACCTTTATTACTGCTGTTAACGATGCTGGTCTGCCCAGGCACCTGTTGGGGGAATCCCACAGGGTCCGGGTTAGGGATGGTTATCTCCATGTATGAGGGCAGGTGAACAAAGGTGTATTTACACATCGGTGGCGACGTGGTTGTTGATACCAAAAGTATTGTAGCGGTTATCGATGTCAGTTCGCCCTATCAAAGTGATGTCAACCGGGAATTTATCCAGGTTGCGGAGATCGAGGGACTATTGAAACCGGTTGCCTTGGGGTATAAAACGAAATCGTGTGTCATCACATCGGACAAGGTCTTCCTTTCCAGCATTTCATCAGCTACACTACGCAAAAGGGTGATGGAAAGGATATTGGAGTAAAACGGCGGAGGTGAGCAGATTGGTTGATGAGACCAAACAGCAACAGGTTTATGATGCCAGTCAGATTCACGTATTGGAAGGTTTAGAGGCTGTTCGCAAAAGGCCGGGGATGTACATTGGTAGTACTGGCAGCAGGGGATTACATCACCTTGTCTATGAAATAGTGGACAATAGCATCGACGAAGCACTGGCCGGTTATTGCAATAAAGTAAAGGTGACCATTCACAAAGACAACAGTATCACCGTGGCAGATAATGGCAGGGGTATTCCTGTGGACATCCATCAGAAAACGGGTAAACCGGCGGTGGAGGTGGCCCTGACCATGCTGCACGCCGGTGGAAAATTTGGGGGTAATGGGTATAAGGTTTCCGGCGGCCTCCACGGTGTGGGGATGTCAGTTGTGAACGCCCTTTCGGAGTGGCTGGAGGTTAGGGTTAAAAGGGATGGTTTGGTCTATCACCAGCGTTACGAGAGGGGTCAGGTGGTTACCCCATTAAAGGTGATCGGTAAAGCCAAGGGTACCGGTACGGAGGTGTCCTTTAAACCGGATTTTGAAATTTTTGAGGAACTGGTTTATGATGCCGATACCCTTACCCATCGTTTAAGGGAACTATCCTTTTTGAACAAAGGAATCAAGATTACCCTTGTTGATGAAAGGGAGGACAGGGAAGAGGTATTTCAACATGACGGGGGGATTGTAGATTTTGTTAAATTTCTGAATTCTTCCCGGGATCCCCTGCACAGCCGGCCCATTTATTTTGCCGGCGAAAGGGACGAAGTGCAGGTGGAAATTGCCATGCAGTATCATGATGGTTATGTGGAAAACGTGTTTTCCTATGCCAACAACATCCATACCCATGAAGGGGGAACCCACGAGACCGGTTTTAAAACGGCCCTGACCCGCATTGTCAATGACTATGCCCGTAAACACAACTTGCTGAAGGAGAACGATGCCAACCTGTCAGGGGAAGATATCCGGGAAGGGCTGACAGGAGTTGTTAGTGTCAAGGTACGGGAACCCCAGTTTGAAGGCCAGACCAAAACCAAACTGGGCAATACCGAGGTGCGGGGGATCGTCGACACCATCACCGGAGAGGGGTTAGGCACCTACCTGGAAGAAAACCCATCGGTTGGCAAAAAAATTGTGGAAAAGGCCATCACCGCTGCCCGGGCCAGGGAGGCTGCCAGGAAGGCCAGGGAGTTGACCAGGCGCAAAAACGCCCTGGATGTCAGTGCCTTACCCGGTAAACTGGCGGATTGTTCCCAGCGGGACCCGGCGAAAAGCGAGCTGTACCTGGTGGAGGGGGATTCCGCTGGTGGTTCCGCCAAACAGGGCCGGGACAGGCGGTTTCAGGCCATTTTACCCCTACGCGGCAAAATTCTCAATGTGGAAAAGGCGCGTTTGGATAAAATTTTAGCCAATGAAGAGATCAGGGCCATGATCACCGCCCTAGGTACCGGCGTAGCCGATGACTTTGATCTGGCCAAAGCCCGTTACCATAAAATCCTGATCATGACCGACGCCGATGTGGACGGAGCACATATCCGCACTTTGTTGTTAACTTTCTTTTACCGGTACATGCGGCCTCTGGTGGAGGCCGGCTATGTATATATCGCCCAACCTCCCCTATATAAGGTGAAAAAGGGGAAGGCGGAATACTATGTCTACAGTGATGACGAATTGGAAAAGACCCTGCAAAGGCTGGGGCGGGACAACTACAGCATCCAGCGCTACAAGGGTCTTGGGGAAATGAATCCGGAGCAATTATGGGAAACCACCATGAATCCAGAGGGGCGTACCATCCTACGGGTTACCCTGGAGGATGCCGTGGAGGCGGATAATATTTTTTCCGTCTTAATGGGGGACAAGGTGGAGCCTAGGCGCCAGTTCATTGAAACCCATGCCAAAGATGTGCGCAACCTAGACATCTAAAACATGATCAATACAGCACCGGGGAAGGATAAGCATTCTCCGGTTTTTTTGACTTTGGGACTACTAGGCAGGTAAAGGTTGTTCTTTCATTTTATTCCATCAAGGTGATAACTATAGCTAATAGTTTTATAAGGCAAATATGGTCTGCCAAATACGGACAAACCGTCTGTGGAAGGAAAAAGGGACCGGATCCACGCCTTTATAATTATGCCTTGAATTCATAAAATGGACTTGTCCGGATTTTAAAATTAAATATATTCATTGAGGCCGCAAATAAAAAAACAGCATGTAAGGAGCAAAAAAAGATTATGAAAAAAATCATTGCAGCGGTCCTTTTTTCTTTTTCAATTTTTGTTTTAAAGGCCTGTGTTTCTGTGCCCATCGGCACCGTTACCACACCGCCCCAGGCGGAAGAACCACCACCTGCTGAACCGCCAGTTGTGGTTGGGAAACCAGATCCGGCGACCCCACCGGAAGATCCACCCCTTGTGTTTGAGTATCCCGATGCAGTCAGAGGAATATATGTCACTGGCCATTCCGCCGGCGGTCAGCGCTTTGCCAAACTCTTGAAACTGGTCAACGAAACGGAATTAAACACCATGGTCATTGATGTGAAGGATGATTATGGTCATATCACCTTCAAAGTGCCGGGCACGGCCTATGAAACCTACAGTAAACCATATATCAAAGATCCCAAGGCTTTGTTGGAAACCCTAGCGGAAAATAAAATTTATCCCATTGCCAGGATAGTGGTCTTTAAAGATTCCACTTTGGCGGAAAAACATCCGGAATACTCCTTCTTGGAAAAGGGGAAGGTGTGGCGGAACCGGCGCAATGAGGCCTTTGTCAACCCGTTCATTCCGGCGGTATGGCAGCATAATGTGGAAATTGCCAAGATAGCGGCCAAGCTGGGATTCCAAGAAATCCAGTTTGACTATGTCCGGTTTCCCGAGGGATTTGAAAAGAGGGACAAATCTCTAGTTTACTCCATGGGCGAATACAGCGAGGACAAACTAGCGATACGCCTGAAGGAACAGTGGGAAAACCTGGCGCCGGATAACAGACCGGAATCCCCGGCCAGCTATGATGCCGTACGGGCGCGGGTAACCGCCATTACCGATTTTGTGGAATATGCGGTGAAGGAATTAAAACCGTTAGGCGTAAAGGTTTCCGTGGACATTTTCGGTTATACAGCCACCCTTCCCGAGGCTCCCGGGATCGGTCAGAATTTTTTAATGATCAGTGAGCATGTGGATGTGATTTCCTCCATGATTTACCCCAGCCACTGGACTCCAGGGTATTTTAACATTACCAAACCGGACACCGAGCCACACCGTTTGGTTAGGGAGTATATGGTAGCAGAAAAACAAAAACTGGCCCAACTTGACAACCCCCCGGTTTCCCGGCCGTGGATTCAGGATTTTACTGCCTCCTGGCTGGGAGCAGGGAACTATATCAAGTATGGCAAGGCTGAGGTGGAAGCACAGATCAGGGCTCTTAACGAAGCCGGTGTTAACGAATTTCTGTTGTGGAACGCCAACAACAATTACACGGCTGGTGTTGACTACACACCCCTCAATTAATGGCGTAATGGCGCAGCCGAAAAAGCACGGCATGGTAAAAACAAGTTAATACCGAAGTCTTGCAGGAAAAACACTTTGAAACTCCCTTTGTGGAACACACTTACCTGGAACCAGAAACAGGTTCGGACTGGTGGATGACAAGGGTATCCTGGCGGTGTACGCTCCTAACCAATTTCCCCTGATAAAGTGCCAGCCGGGATGGAAAGGAAAGATTAACAATTCGACAGGTCGGGATGTCCACAAAGAAATCGGATGAAAAGACCGGAGAAAGGCATCCGGTCTATTTTTTTGGAAGGGGCAGAAAAAAAGGGGGTTTACAGGCCTGTCCGATCGGATTATGATATAAATGAACATTTGAATATAGGCTCATATAATATAATAAGGACTATTGATGTCAGAAACCTGGGAGGAGCAAACCGATGAGTGTAAACGGGTTAAAACTGTCCGGGCGGAATATGGTAAACCTACCGGCTCCAACGGGTGTAAGCATGGCCAGCACCATTCGCCTGTTCGGGTTGGATTGTGCGGACTGTGCAGCCAAATTGGAGAAAAAACTGTTGTCCTCACCGGGGGTGGAGAGGGTAGCCATCAATTTCGGTGCTGCCAAGATGACTGTCCACCACTCCATACCCGTCCAGTCGGTGCTAACGCTATTGGAAACCCACGGCTACGGCGGTCAGGTGGAGACAGGGGTTCAGCGGGAGGCTGCACCGTCCCTTTGGGTCAACCGGTGCACCGTCTTAACGGTTATCTCCGGCTGTGCATTGGCCGGCGGATTTCTGGCATCTCTGTTGGGAGTCGGCACAGGCACCGTACGGTTACTGTTCCTGCTGGCCATGCTTACCGGCGGTTTTCACCCGGCCCGCAGAGCCCTTTATGCCCTGCGGGCCTTCAGCCTGGATATGAATTTCCTGATGACCGCTGCTGCCATCGGAGCGGTAGCCATTGGGGAGTGGGCGGAGGGAGCCACAGTGGTATTTCTATTTTCCCTGGGTAATACCCTCCAGACCTACGCCATGGATCGGACCAGGCGATCCATTCGCTCCCTGATGGATCTTTCGCCGCCGGATGCCCTTGTACGCCGGGGTGGGAAGGAAATCCGGCTGCCAGTAGAGGACATCCGGGTTGGGGATGTCATTCTGGTTAAACCAGGGGAACGTATTGCCCTGGACGGTTTGGTGGTGGAGGGATCATCCGGAGTCAACCAGGCCCCCATCACTGGCGAGTCCCTACCGGTTTTGAAAAAACCCGGGGATGAAGTATTTGCAGGTACCATCAACGAGCGGGGTTTCCTGGCCATTCAGGTGACCAGACTGGTGGAAGATACCACCCTGGCCAAAATCATGCATCTGGTGGAGGAGGCCCAGGTCCAGAAGGCCCCTTCCCAACAGTTTGTGGATGTTTTTGCGCGGTACTATACCCCGGCGGTGATCCTGGTTGCGGTGGCTCTGGCGGCAATACCACCCTTTTTGGGGATGCCCTTTGATGAATGGTTTTACCGGGCCCTGGTATTGCTGGTAATTGCCTGTCCCTGCGCCCTGGTTATCTCCACTCCCGTTTCCATTGTCTCAGCGATTGGTAATGCAGCCCGTAACGGCGTGCTGATCAAGGGCGGAGTTTATTTGGAAGCACTGGGTTCACTGCGGGCGATGGCCTTTGATAAGACAGGCACCCTTACGGTCGGCAAACCGGTGGTTACCGATGTGGTGTCACTGGGTGACCGTACTGTCCAGGATATTGTCAGGCTGGCGGCGGGTATTGAGAAGAAGTCCCAGCATCCACTGGGGGAGGCCGTGGTGCGTTATGCTTCAGACCTTGGCCTTGACGGTCTGGAGATGGACGGGTTTGAGGCCATTACCAGCCGGGGGGTTAAGGCAGTATGGAAAGGCATTGATTACTACATCGGCAGTGCGCAGCTTTTTAGCGAACTGGGGGTTGAAATCAGTTCTTCTGCCAGTGTAATGGAAAGGCTGTCGGAAATGGGAAGGACAGTGATACTGGTGGGCACCGGCAGGGAAGTGCTGGGAGTAATTGCCGTTGCCGATGCCATTCGGCCGGCCAGCAAAACCGCCCTGAGGGAACTGCGGCGGGTCGGTGTTAAAAAGCTGGTGATGCTAACAGGTGATAACCGCACGGTGGCCCAGAATGTCGCTTCAGAACTGGAGTTGGATGATTTTCGGGCGGAAGTGCTGCCACAAAATAAAATGGATACCGTTATCAAACTCATTAAGGAACACGGTGGTGTGGGAATGGTGGGGGATGGCGTTAATGACGCTCCTGCCCTGGCGGCTGCTACGGTGGGAATTGCCATGGGGGTGGCAGGAACGGATACAGCATTGGAAACTGCGGATATCGCCCTGATGGGGGATGACCTGACCAAACTGCCCTATGCCATTTCCTTGGGCCGGCGGGCCCTGGGGATCATCAAACAAAACATTCTGTTTGCCCTGGTTACCAAACTGGCCTTCCTTGTGCTCACCTTTTTCGGCCTCACAACTTTGTGGATGGCGGTGTTTGCTGACACTGGCGCCGCCCTGCTGGTCATTGCCAATGGCTTACGCCTGATGGCGGGTACACCGGCTCCCCTCTCCCCGGTAGGGGAGCACAGTACACAGTAGGTAATCTGAACAGCCCCTGCGGGGCTTTTTTCATTTGCAATCACCGCCCATATATTATCCACCATTTTGCACCGGAACCATCATCGGCCGTCATTCGTATAATATCCCAGGATTCTGTGAATGGAGTTGATTTAAGGATGGACAAGAATGAAAGCCGGCAGGTAACTTGCCCCGCCGGTACCAAGCCGTATACGGTGCGGGCCGGTGACACCTTCTATAGTCTGGCTCAGCGTTTCGGCACCACCGTGGAGGCCATCATGGCTGCCAACCCGGGTGTGGACCCCGACCGGCTGATGATCGGCCAGGTCATCTGCATTCCCACACCCCTGCCGGGGGTTTGCCCGCCTGGTACCAGGAGTTACACCCTTCAGGCCGGTGACACCTTCTATAGTCTGGCCCAGCGTTTCGGCACCACCGTGGAGGCCATCATGGCTGCCAACCCGGGTGTGGACCCCGACCGGCTGCAGATCGGGCAAGTTATCTGCATCCCCATGGTTGCACCGCCTCCGCCGCCAACCAGGTGTCCGGAAAACACCCGTCCATACCGGATTCAGGCCGGTGACACTTTCTTCAGGCTGGCCAAGAGCTTCGGGACCACTGTGGAAGCAATTATGGCCGCCAACCCGGGTGTGGACCCCGAACGCCTGCAGATTGGCCAGATCATCTGTATCCCCAGGCGGATGCCCGCCAGGTGCCCCATGGGGACCAGACCGTACACCGTTCAGGCCGGTGACACCTTCTATAGTCTAGCCCAGCGTTTCGGCACCACCGTGGAGGCCATTCGCGCCGCCAACCCAGGCGTGGATCCGGACAGGCTGATGATTGGCCAGGTCATTTGTATCCCCCACAGAATGGGCTGATGGATCAGGGGCTTTCAGGCTAAAGTGCCTCCCATGAACAAAGGGGCTGACCAAAGTTCCCCAGGTCAGCCCCCCCTTTTTTCTAAAATGTGCCCGTTGGGACGTTATCTTTTAGTCAGGATACCGGCCACCATGGCGGTCAGCGGCACAGCCAAAACGATTCCAATGCTACCGGCCAGGGCACGCACAATCTCGGACGCAATCATGTCCATGTTGAGCATCTTGATCAGGGGCATTTCGTAAGCCATTAACAAAAGCAGCAAGGGTAGGGCACCACCGGTGTAGGCTAAAATCAGGGTGTTGGACATGGTCCCGATGACGTCCCGTCCCACGTTCAGCCCGGACCGGAACAGGTCCATCACACCCAGGCCGGGGTTGGCCCGGTATACCTCTGTTACCGCTGAAGCAATGGACATACCCATATCCATGATGGCACCCAGCGCACCGATCACCATGGCGGCAAATAGCAGTCCCTGGTAGTTGAACTGCACCTGTTGGGGAATGAACTGCAGCATCTGGGCCTCCTCCAGACCCAGGCCGGTCAGCCGGGCGGCGGAGATAGAGAATTTGGCCACCATGCCGGCAATGACCACCCCCCCCACGGTGCCAATGATGGCTGCTATCGATTTACGGTTCAACCCGCCGATGATCAGGAGGGTAAGGGCAGTTACCACGGTGATCATGCCCACCGTCAGCCAGATGGCATCCATGCCCCGCAGCAGTCCAGGCAGCAGGATTTTCAGTATGCCAAGACCAATCAAGCCCAGGGACAGGATGCCCTTGATCCCCTGGAGACCTCCCACCACCACCAAAAGTAGTAAAAAGATGGTGGTCAGGGTGGTCAGGTTCCCCTCCCGGGCCAGGTCCGCCAGGAATAAACCGGTGATTTTGCCATCCTCCACATCCATGGACAGGATGACCCTATCGCCAGGGCGGTACTGGATGTCCAGGGCCATGATGCCGGAAAGGTAGTTTTCCAGGGTATATACTTCTCCCTTAAAGGGCCCCTCGGTAATCTCAACCGTCACCCGCTGGGGTGCTTCAAACCGGGGATTGCCTTCCTCCCGGCCGGTACCCTCCTCCACCGTCAGCACTCTACCTCGCACCATTTTGTTTAACATTGTTTCAGAACCATTCTCCGGCACGGCGGCCTGTACGGGTACAGCCCCATGGATCAGCAAAACTATCAGCACGACAGCCAGCACCAACAAGGCCGGCAAGGCCCGCCATCGCCACCAAATGCCGCTACTTTTTTTGAAACTGTAAACCCTAAAGATACCGGTATTTTGCACAGAAATCCCCTCCCCGGCCCATTTTACCAGATAACCCCCCTGGGGTGGAACTGCCTGTTTGTGCCACTGGAAGGGTTTCTGGTCAACATTTAAGGGAGTATGTCAAAACGCAATCCTTTCTTACTGGTAGGATTGCCTGCATCTGGTTGTGGGGATACTGCAATTGTTGTATAATACATCTGTTTGAAATAAAAGATGTCCGGGCAGGTGAATTCCATTGCAGGAAGAGTATTTTTCCGGCAAAGTCATCCCTATAGATATTGAAGAGGAAATGCGGCGCTCATATATCGATTATGCCATGAGCGTTATTGTCGGGCGGGCTCTCCCCGATGTGAGGGATGGGTTGAAACCGGTGCACCGCCGGATTCTATATGCCATGTATGATATGGGCATGACCCCGGACAAGCCCCATAAGAAATCAGCCTGGGCGGTGGGCCAGGTAATGGCCCGTTACCATCCCCATGGAGACGCGGCGATCTACGATGCTATGGTCCGGCTCGCACAGCCCTTTGCCACCCGCTATCCCCTGGTGGACGGCCATGGCAACTTCGGGTCTATCGATGGTGATGCTCCAGCGGCCATGCGTTATACTGAGGCCCGGATGGCCAAAATCGCCATGGAAATGCTGGCGGACATTGACAAGGAAACGGTGGATTTCATCCCCAACTATGATGAATCCCTGCAGGAGCCGGTGGTGCTGCCATCCCGTATCCCGAACTTGCTGGTAAACGGAGCCTCCGGTATCGCCGTGGGTATGGCCACAAACATCCCGCCCCATAATTTAGGGGAAGTAATCGATGCCTTGGTTCTTTTAATAGATAATCCCCGGGCGGAAATCAGGGATCTGATGCAGCACATCAAGGGACCGGATTTCCCCACCGCCGGTATCATTATGGGCCGTCAGGGCATTAAGGATGCCTACTACAAGGGTAGAGGAAGCATCACCGTTCGGGCGCGGACGGAAATCCAGCTGGATAAAGGCGGTAAAAGCCGCATTGTGGTCACCGAACTGCCCTATCAGGTCAACAAGGCCAAGCTGGTGGAGAGAATCGCTACCTTGGTGCGGGAAAAGAAACTGGATGGCATTACCGACTTGCGGGACGAATCCGACCGTACCGGCATGAGGGTAGTCCTCGAACTGCGGCGGGATGTCAATGCCACCATCGTGCTGAACCAATTATACAAGCAAACCCAAATGCAGGACACCTTTGGGGTAATCATGCTGGCCCTGGTGGATGGCCGCCCCATGGTGCTGAACTTGAAACAAATTCTTAGCCATTACCTGGAACACCAGCGTCAGGTGGTCATCCGGCGGACCAGGTTCGATCTGGCCAAGGCGGAAGCCCGAGCCCATATCGTGGAGGGTTTACGCATTGCCCTGAGCTACCTGGACGAGGTGATCAAGACTATCCGCGCCTCCGGTACGGTGGATGAGGCCCGCCAGAACCTGATGAGCCGTTTCCAGTTGAGTGAGAAACAGGCCCAGGCCATTCTGGACATGCGCTTGCAGCGGCTGACCGCTCTGGAGAGGGAAAAACTGGAAGAAGAGTACCAGGAACTGCTGAAAACTATCGCCAGACTTAAGGAGATCCTGGGTAGCGAAACCATCCTGCTCAAGGTAATCAAAAAGGAAATGTTGGAAATTAAACAACGGTTTGCTGACGGACGGCGGACGGAGATTTCCTTGTCGGAGGATAAACTGGCGGTGGAGGACCTGATTCCGGAGGAGGAATCGGTGATCACCATCACCAACCGGGGTTATATCAAGCGCTTGCCTGTGGATACGTATCGCAGCCAGAAGCGGGGTGGCCGGGGGGTGGCCGGGGTGACCACCCGGGAGGAGGATTTTGTCCAACACCTCTTTGTGACCAGCACCCATCACTTTTTGCTCTTTTTCACCAACCGGGGCAAGGTATACCGGCTGAAGGTATATGAGATACCGGAAGCGGGGCGGCAGGCCAAGGGTACGGCCATTGTCAACCTGCTTTATCTGGGTCAAGATGAGCACATCACTGCCGTCATTCCGGTACGCCGTTTTGACGGGGATGACTACCTGGTGATGGCCACTCGCCGTGGGGTGGTGAAGAAGACTCCACTACAGGAATACGATTCCTCCAGGCGGGATGGCCTCATCGCAATTGCCCTGGACGAGGATGATGATTTAATCGGTGTGCAGTTGACGGACGGAAGTCAGGAGATCCTTTTAGGCACAGCGTCCGGCCTGGTGATCCGTTTCCCGGAAACGGAGGTGCGCAGCACCGGCCGTACCGCCAGGGGAGTGAAGGGGATCACCCTTTCCGGCACAGACAGGGTGGTGGGTATGGAATTGGCCCGGGTTCGCGGTCACCTGCTAGTCATTTCGGAATTTGGCTATGGAAAGCGGACCGACCTTGACGAGTTCCGGGGCCAGCACCGCGGCGGCAGAGGTGTCATTGCCATCCGTACCGGCAGGCGTAATGGCGATATGGTGGGTATGATGTCGGTGGGGCCGGAGGACGAGGAGATTATGCTCATCACCATGGAGGGCATTGTACTGCGCACCCCCGTCCAGTCCATTTCCATCCAGGGTAGGGCTGCCCAGGGGGTGACGGTGATGAAAATGTCCGCCCAAGACCGGGTGGTAGCTATGGCCCGGGTATCCGCCCGGGAAGAGGAAGTGGCTGGCCAGCAGGGGGAAGATTAAACAATGTCCGGGAGAAGGTGTTTGATCCGGTGCCCCGGTGCCTGGGGCTTGTATTCCCTTGCCGAGTATAGTAAAATTACGAAATAATTTATTTTACAATTCTACCTGCTGGTAATGAATTTCCCGGGGGAGGTATTAGGATTGGCTGAAACAGGAACCTGGAAGGTTAAAACCGGCCTGGCGGAGATGCTCAAAGGCGGGGTGATCATGGATGTCACCACCCCCGAACAGGCTAAAATTGCCGAAGAGGCGGGAGCCTGCGCGGTAATGGCTCTGGAGCGGGTACCGGCAGATATCCGGGCGGCCGGGGGAGTGGCCAGAATGGCCGACCCTACAGTTATTTTACGTATCATGGATGCCGTCACAATCCCGGTGATGGCCAAGGCCCGCATCGGACACTTTGTGGAAGCACAGATTCTGGAAGAGCTGGGTGTAGACTACATCGATGAGAGTGAAGTTCTTACCCCGGCGGACGAAGATTATCACATTGACAAACACCAGTTCAAGGTACCCTTTGTTTGCGGTGCCCGGAATCTCGGCGAGGCCCTGCGCCGCATCGGGGAAGGGGCGGCCATGATTCGGACCAAGGGAGAACCGGGTACCGGGAACATTGTGGAGGCAGTCCGTCACATGCGCATGGTAATGGGAGAAATCCGCCGGCTATCCAGCATGTCCAAGGACGAACTGATGACTGCTGCCAAGAACATGGCTGCACCCTATGAACTGGTGGTGGAAGTGGCCAGAACCGGCCGGTTGCCGGTGGTGAATTTCGCGGCTGGTGGTGTGGCCACTCCGGCGGATGCCGCCCTGATGATGCAACTGGGTTCTGACGGTATCTTTGTTGGTTCCGGGATCTTCAAGTCCAGGGATCCCGTCGCCCGCGCCAAGGCTATTGTGGCAGCTACTACCCATTACAATGACCCCAAGGTGTTGGCGGAAGTGTCCAAGGATCTGGGTGAAGCCATGCCTGGCCTGGAAATAGCCACCATTGCGCCCGAACAGAGAATGCAGGAACGGGGCTGGTAAACTGGAGGAAATGTCCATGCTAATCGGAGTTTTGGCCATGCAGGGCGCATTCCGGGAACACCGGCTGGCCCTGGAGGCCTGCGGGGCCACCTGCCGGGAAATCCGTAAGCCTGCCCATCTGGAAGGCCTTGACGGTTTGGTCATCCCTGGTGGTGAAAGCACCACCATCGGCAAGCTTTTGCACGATTATGAATTATTTGTCCCCATCCGGGAGATGGGCAAGGACGGCCTGCCCATTTTTGGAACCTGTGCCGGACTGGTGATGTTGGCCAGGGATATTGAGGGAAGCAACCAACCCCGACTGGGGTTAATGGATATCTGCGTTATCCGGAACGCCTTTGGCCGCCAGGTACATAGCTTTGAGGCGGACTTGTCCATCCCTGCCCTGGGGGAAGCTCCCTTTCCAGGAGTGTTCATCCGGGCGCCTTACATCAATAAGGCGGGAGAAGGGGTGGAAGTGCTGGCGGTGTTCCAAGATCACATCGTCATGGCCAGGCAGCAAAACCTGCTGGTAACCGCCTTTCACCCTGAACTGACGGGGGACCAGCGGGTGCACCGTTATTTTCTGCACACTGTGGCCGGACTTCCGGCCTAAAAAGGCTAATGACACATCCCCAGAATGGGTATATTCATTCTGGGGGTGTTTTTTTGCATACCAAAAGGAACCTTTGGCAGCGCAGCATTGACATTATTTTGGCCAACCAGAGCCCGGCGGGATCCTTCCCGGCTTCGCCGGAATTCCCAACCTACCGTTATGCCTGGCTAAGGGACGGCACCTTTACCGCCTATGCCCTGGACTTGGCCGGTAGGCACCGGGCAGCAGCCCGGTTTTACCACTGGGTCAACGATGTAATGGGGTTCCACTGCGGCAAGGCCTGGCGCCTGCTGGAGAGTAAACAGCGGGGGGAATGTCCGGGCCCGGACGGTTTTCTGCATACTCGGTATCAGTTGTGCGGCCAGGAGGGGGTGGAGCCCTGGGGCAATTTCCAACTGGACGGTTACGGTATATATCTGTGGGGGCTGGAACGCCACCGGGCCATGACCGGTGACGAGGTATGGAAGGACAGTTGGGATGCCCTGGAACTGGTGGCCTCCTACCTGACCGCATTTTGGGATGCCAGATGCCTGGACTGCTGGGAGGAAAACGACTCCCACCTGCACCCTTCTACCCTGGCCTGTATTTATGGCGGACTGGTAGCCTACCTGGAAGGTTACCGGCAGCAGGGACTGCCATGTCCCCAGGAGGCGGTTGTGCAGGGTGTGCTGGCCCGACTCCCGGCGGTGGTGGAACGGGACTTCTACCAGAACGGTCATTTTACCAAACATCCGGGCAGGGCAGCGGTGGATGCCAACCTCTTGTGGTTGGCGGTGCCCTTTCGCCTGTTTGATCCCGCCGACTCGCGGATGACGGCAACGGTAGCCCAAATCGAAAGGGACTTGGTGACACCGGATGGCGGAGTGAAGCGTTACGCCCATGACACCTATTACGGCGGCGGCCCCTGGGTTCTCCTGACGTCCTGGTTGGGCTGGTACTATACCCAGGTGGGCAACTGCCGGCGGGCGGAGGAATTGTTGGCTTGGGTGGAAGGGCAGGCCGACCCCCAGGGTAACCTGCCGGAACAGGTGCCGGTGCACATGAACGCCCCGGACCATTACCCTGTTTGGGTGGAGCGGTGGGGACCTATCGCCTCTCCCCTGTTATGGTCCCACGCCATGTATCTGGTGGTGGTTGACGCCCTGGACGGTATTGGCCAAAATCATTGTAAATAACCGTTGCATTCCGGCAGCCGCTATAGTATAATCCAGATTAAATTTACCATGTAAACACAATGCAGGGGAAAAGTAGGCAGGACCGTAAACCAGAGAGTTGGTGGCAGGTGCAAACCAACATGAAGGTTCTTCCGAAAGGCACCCCTAAGTGGGCGGCGAAAAGTCCTTCCGGGCACAAGCCGTACCGGTCATGTCCGTTATGCATGAGAGTGGGTGCGCACCAGGCTAGTAGCATGGTGCGACCAACTAGGGTGGCACCGCGGGAATAAACCTCTCGTCCCTGATGGTTCTTGTCAGGCGAGGGGTTTTTGTTTTTCAGGCGGAAGCCAGGGTATAATAACAGGAATAAAAAGGAGGAAAAGTGCCATGTGGGAAAAACAGGTATTGTTACTGCCAGGTCCGACCCCGGTTCCGCCCAGGGTTTTGCGGGCCATGGGGGCTCCAGCCATTAACCACCGGGGACCGGAATTCAAGGAATTGATTGCCGAGATCACCGAGGGAGTGAAAACCATTTACCGGACCGCCAGTGATGTACTGGTGTTGACTGCTTCCGGCACAGGCGGCATGGAAGCTGCGGTCACCAATTTCCTGGCTCCGGGTGACAAGGCCCTGGTGGTATCCATCGGCGCCTTTGGCGATCGTTTTAAAAAGATCTGCAAAACTTATGGTGTAGAGGTGGAGGCCCTGGACTTCCCGTGGGGTACCGCCGCCGATCCGGCGGCCGTGGCGGAAAAGCTTAAAGCGGATACCGCCGGGGCCATTAAGGCCATCCTGGTGCAACATAATGAAACTTCCACCGGCGTTTTGAATGATATTAAAGCCATTAGCGAGGCCAGGGGTAACCACCCCGCCCTCCTCATCGTGGATGCCATCAGTGGTCTGGCCGCCGCAGAATTGCAAACCGATGAGTGGAACCTGGACGTGGTCATCAGCGGTGCCCAGAAGGCTTTCATGATCCCGCCGGGCCTGGCCATGATCAGCGTAAACCAGCGAGCCTGGGCGGTGGCGGAAAAGGTGCCCAACAAGCGCTTCTATTTTGACCTGCTGGCAGCCAAGGAATCCCTCGCCAGCGGCCAAACCCCTTACACTCCGGCAGTATCCCTCATGATGGGGCTGCGGGAAGCCCTGCGGATGATGCTGGCGGAAGGACTGCCCAACATCACCAACCGGCACTACCTCTACCGGGACATGGTACGGGCCGGTGTTAAGGCCCTGGGCCTGCAGTTCCTGGCCGATGACAGCGTGGCATCCCCGGCGGTTACCTCTGTCAAAACCCCCGGTGGCTACAAGCCGGGTGACATCAATAAGCGGATGCGAGAGAAGTACAACGTGGTGCTGGCGGGCGGCCAGGGTAAGCTGAAGGATGAGATCTTCCGCATCGGCCACTTGGGATTTGTCCAGCCGGTGGACCTTTTTGCCGCCTTTGCAGCCCTGGAATTGGTACTGCGGGAGTTGGAACTGCCGGTCACACCCGGCGCCGGTGTGGCAGCCCTCCAGCGGGTGCTGTGGGAGAGGAGCGGTCGGTAATGCGAGTACTGGTGGCGGACCCGATTTCCGAAAAAGGCATCCAAATCCTGCAGGCAGCGGGGAATATTGCGGTGGATGTGCGTACCAAGTTGAGCGAGGACCAGTTGGTGGAAATCATCCCCGAATACCATGGCCTACTTGTGCGTAGCGAAACCAAGGTCACCCGCCGGATCATTGAAAGTGCCGCCCAGCTGAAGATCATCGGCAGGGCGGGAGTAGGGGTGGACAATATAGACGTACCGGCCGCCACCGAGCGGGGCATCGTGGTGGTGAATTCCCCCGACGGCAATACCATCGCCGCCGCCGAGTTGACCATTGCCATGATGATGGCCCTGGCCAGGAGCATCCCCCAGGCCAGCTGTATGCTGAAAAACGGGGTCTGGGAACGCAAGAAGTTCATGGGTGTGGAGTTGCGCAACAAAACCCTGGGTGTGTTGGGCTTGGGTAAGATCGGTGGTGAGGTAGCCCGACGGGCCAGGGCCATGGAAATGCGCGTACTGGCCTATGACCCCTTTGTATCCCAGGAACGGGCCCAGCAGATGGGTGTGGAACTGGCGGATTTTGACCGGGTAATCCGGGAAGGTGATTTTATCACCGCCCATATGCCCCTGACCAAAGACACCTATCACATGATTGGACGGGAGCAGCTGGCCAAGATGAAGCCCGGAGTCCGCATTCTCAATGTAGCCCGCGGCGGCATTATAGACGAAGGGGCGTTATATGAAGCTATCCAGTCCGGCCATGTGGCGGGGGCAGCCATTGATGTGTTTGAAAAGGAACCCATCACCGATAGCCCGCTTTTCCAGTTGGACAATGTGGTGGTTACTCCCCACTTGGGTGCTTCCACCGAGGAGGCGCAGGTCAATGTGGCGGTGGATGTGGCGGAAGAGGTGGTCCGGGCACTACACGGCGAACTGGTGCGCAATGCGGTGAACATCCCGTCCATCAAACCGGAACTGCGCCAAACCCTGGAGCCCTTTTTGGGCCTGGTGGAAAAGCTGGGCAAGTTTATTTCCCAGCTGGTGTCCGGGCACATCCAGCAGGTAGAGATCAAGTACAACGGCGATTTTGCCAAGCATGACCTCACCTCTCTGACTAATACCTTTTTAAAGGGCCTGCTGAAACCGGTGCTTCAGGATGCAGTGAACTATGTCAATGCGCCGGTGGTGGCCAAGAACCGCGGCATCAAGGTTTATGAGCAAAAGTCCGTAGAGCTTGAGGATTACGCCAACCTCATCACCGTTGCGGTAAAAACGGACCGGTGTGAAAAGTCGGTGGCAGGTACTCTGTTCCGGAATAAGGAGCCGCGCATCGTGGATATTGACGGTTACCGGGTGGATGCGGTGCCGGAGGGCCACATGCTGGTGGTTCCCCATACCGACAAGCCCAGGATCATCGGTCCTGTTGGCACCCTGATGGGTGACTATCAGGTAAATATCGCCGGGATGCAGGTAGGCCGGAAGATGGTGGGCGGCAGGGCGGTGATGTTCCTGAATGTGGATTCCGCTGTGCCTGATACGGCACTGGCGGAATTGCGGAAAATTGACGGGATCCAGGATGTCAAGTATGTTTACCTGTAAGCCATCATATTTGGAAGCCCCGCACAGGGACCGGGTACGCTCCCTGCTCCATCACACCGGGCGGGTTGCATTACCCCGGGGATTGTAGTAAAATATGTCAAAATCCATATCATAAACGCAATGAGGGGAAACAGTAGGTTGGGCCAACCGTTCCACAGAGAGCCGGCGGAGGTGGGAAGCCGGTGGACGACCCCGGCGGAATCCATCCCCAAGCGGGGCCCGCAAGACCTCTCCCGTTAAGGACTTTACCGTTATCGACAGGGAGTTGGGTGTAAGGGCCACCGGCACACGCCGTTAAAGTTTTTGGAGGGGATTGCCCTGGGCCCGTTTGTGGCGGGGCAACCAATCAGGGTGGCAACGCGGGAAAACCTCTCGTCCCTACGGTGGGCGGGAGGTTAACTTTTTACCCCGGGGGTAAAATGTGTACTGGAGGTAGAGAAAATGCTGGATTTAAAATTTGTTCGGGCCAACCCGGAGGCTGTGGCCCAGGCCCTGGAGAAAAGGGGCGCTGCCATTGGACTGGAGGATTTTCTCGCCCTGGACCGGCAGTGGCGGGCCCTTTTGGGGGAAAGTGAGCAGCTCAAAAACAGGCGGAACACCGTTTCCGAGGAAATTGCCCGGAAAAAGGCGGCCAAGGAGAATGCGGAAGATCTGATTATTTCCATGCGGGAAGTGTCCCAGCGGATCAAGGAGATGGATGAAAAGCTCCGGTCCGTTGAGCAGCAGATGGAAGAGATCCTTATGGTCATCCCCAACATTCCCCACCATTCGGTACCCGCAGGCAAATGCGCCGGGGACAACCCGGTTGTCCGGACCTGGGGCGAACCCCGCCGGTTCGATTTCCAGCCCCGGGCCCACTGGGAAATCGGGGAGATCCTGGACATCCTGGACTTTGAGAGGGGGTCCAAGGTTACCGGGGCCAGGTTCACCTTTTATAAGGGGCTCGGAGCGAGGCTGGAGCGGGCCTGCATCAACTTCATGCTGGACATGCACACCGGCCGCCACGGCTATACCGAGATTTTCCCACCCTTTATGGTAAACAGTGCCAGCATGGTGGGTACCGGCCAATTGCCCAAGTTCGCTGAAGATATGTTCAAGGTGGAAAAAACCGATTACTACCTGATCCCTACGGCGGAAGTGCCGGTCACCAACCTGTACCGCGAAGAAGTGTTGGAGGCGGAACAGCTACCCATCTACCACTGTGCCTATAGTGCCTGCTTCCGGGCGGAGGCCGGGGCCGCCGGCCGGGACACCCGGGGCCTGATCCGCCAACACCAGTTCAACAAGGTGGAGCTGGTGAAATTCACCACTCCGGAAACCTCTTACGATGAACTGGAGAAACTGACCCGCGATGCCGAACAGGTGCTCATTGCCCTGGGGCTACCTTACCGGACTGTGCTGTTATGCACCGGTGACATGGGCTTTGCCTCCGCCAAGACCTATGACCTGGAGGTCTGGTTGCCTAGTTTCAACGATTACCGGGAAATTTCCTCGTGTTCCAACTTCGAGGATTTCCAGGCCCGGCGCGCGGGCATCCGCTACCGGCCGGCCCCCAAGGCTAAGCCGGTCTATGTCCATACACTGAACGGCTCGGGTATTGCCGTGGGCCGCACCGTTTCTGCCATTCTGGAGAACTTCCAGCAGCCGGACGGTTCGGTGATTATTCCGGAAGCCTTGCGTCCCTATATGGGCGGGGTAGAACGAATTGAGCCGCCCACTTCTGCCAAATCAGAGCTGATGCACGACTTTTAAAACGCAGGCATATCAGGGCTTACAGGGGTTGGAACGAAATAACCCTTCGCGCTATTTTCTTGTGAAGGTGTGAAAAAAAGCGGTCTGCGGGTATTTTTCATGTGTCAGTGCTGCTGCCAAATAGGGTCAATTGACATCATTGAAGGGACCGTGCTATACTTTTCTGGCGATTATCACCCTTTGATATCGCCCTTTTGCGGAGGGGTGTCCGAGCGGTTTATGGAGCTGGTCTTGAAAACCAGTGATGCCTTACGGCACCGTGGGTTCGAATCCCACCCCCTCCGCCATTTTGCGTTTTTAACAAACTTAAACTGATGGATGTACTGTGATAGCGGAAGCCTGATTTTGCCGCAACGGCAAGGTTGGGCTTCCTTTATCGCTCGGCACCCCCAGGAGAATTCTCCCTGAGGGCTAGAACCATTGTCGGTGATTCCAACCAGGCCCATACCGATGTTCTATGAGATTGGGCAGGAGATAACCTCATTTATGTAGAAATTAACAAAAAATTGGTATTATACCTTCAATGCCAGTTATGTGCTCACTTTAAGGAAGGACAGCCGGGTGTCACGGGTGTTGTACTAATTTATTAACGGAGGTTTATTGGGGATGATCGTCAGTGCCAGCAGGCGGACGGATCTTCCGGCCTTTTATACAGAGTGGTTGATGGGGCGGATCCGTGCCGGCTGGTGCACGGTAACCAACCCCTATAATCCTAAACAGGTTAGACCCCTTTCCCTGCGTCCCCAAGATGTTGAAGCTATGGTATTTTGGAGTAAAAATCCCAAACCGTTAGTGCCCCACTTGGCAGAACTGGAAAACCGTGGCTTGCGGTACTACTTTCAATTTACCATCACCGGTTACGGCAGTCCTTTGGAACCACATGTGCCTGATGTGGAACAATCCCTGAACACCTTTGCCAACCTCTCCCGAAACCTGGGGCGGGAACGAGTCATCTGGCGCTACGACCCCATTCTTTTCTCGCAGATGACCGGTATCTCCTACCACCGGCATAACTTTATGCAATTGGCCCATCGGCTGGAAGGTTACACCACAAGGGTAGTGGTGAGCCTTTTGGATTGTTATCAAAAAACTATCCGGGAACTCCGAAGGGCCAACATGCAGGTGGAACAGCGACCTGCCGGGGTATTGTTGGACGACCCCTCCTGTCAGGAGCTGCTGGTCTATATGGCGCAGGTGGCCAGGGAACACGGTATGGAAATCCAAAGTTGTGCACAGGGGAGGGACTTATCTCCCTATGGTATCCAAACCGGCAAATGTATCGATGATGATCTGATTTTCAGACTGTTTGGCATCCGGGTGGGTGCAGCCAGGGATAGATCCCAGCGGCCACATTGTGCTTGCATCCTAAGCCGTGACATCGGTGTTTACCATACCTGTTTGCACGGCTGTCGATATTGTTATGCCACCGCCAATCTGGAAACAGCACGAAGGAACTATCACCGGCATAATCCCTTGTCGCCTGTCATGCTTGACAAGAAGGAAAACCCGACTCGGTGTTGAGGGGTAAGCCGGGAGAAAGGACTGGAGAATCCATTTGAGGTATGATTTGAAAATCATTTGCGGGAAGAGTGGTTACCGTTTCTGAGCGGAAGGCCGCCCATCAGGGTGTGGTACTGGTCAGGGATGGCCGCATTGCTGCCGTGGGTAGCAGGGAGGAGTTTGGCGGATGTTATTTTCCGCTACTTGCCGGCATGGCTGGTAAAAAATGATGGTCAGCAGGCGGCCTGTTTTGGTGGAACAAATAGGTCGCCATTTTCGTCTATAAAATGACAAATTACATCCCCTCGAACCAGCAAGCTTAAAGGTGGTTTGATTAAATGTTTGTCCAAAAAAGGTGGATCAAAAAGAAGAGTTTGCTCGTTTTTCTGCTGGCAGCGGCCCTATTGGTCGGCGGGCTCCCCCGGGGGGCGATGGCCTCCCAGGTACAGCTGGTGATTGACGGGCAAAGGCTGGAGGCCTCCCCTCCGCCGTTAATTGCGGATGGCCGTACCCTGGTGCCGGTTCGCATTGTATCGGAAACCTTGGGGGCAACGGTGGACTGGCATGGGCAAAGCCGGACCGTTACAGTTAACCGTGGTGAACGGGCGGTGCGGTTGCGTATTGACAACCGGTTGGTAGACCTTGCTGGAGGAGAAGCTGCAGCAGTTCTGACGGATGTTGTACCTCGAATTATCGATGGGCGGACCTACATTCCCCTGCGCCTTGTTGCCACGGCCCTGGGTGTAAAGGTGTGGTGGGATGAAAGCACAAGGACTGTACATGTTAATTCCCATTTTGATCCATCTTCTCAGCCTCCATCCCCCATAAAATTCACCACCCTCCAGGCCAATCAGATTATTGAAGGGGCAGTGGACCTGGGGATTCAGGTGGCGGGGGATTTGCCTGGTGTGGCGGCAGAAGTGCGATACCAGCTCCTTGATCCCGTCAGCGGACGGGGCCCTGTAGTCGTCCGGGCGAATGCCGTAACCGCAACCTACCGCATGTTACCTGATCCCCTATACAACGGGGCGCGCCTGCTTACTGCCGCCGTATATGACCGGACCGGCCGTTTCCTGGCCGGCGAAGTGATCCCGGTGGAGTTGGCGGTGGCACCCCAGGTCCTCCTGCAAGGGGTGACCTCAGGGCAAACGGTGGGGGGAACGGTTACCCTGGGGGCGGAGCTCAACTTCCTGGCCGCCCATGTACGCTATGAAATGATACATCCGGGTACGGGGGAAACGGTGGAAATCGGCAAGGGTGGTCCTGGGGACAATCTGCGATGGACACCGCAATTCAACGCCAGCGGCAGCTGGCTGGTACGGGCGGTGGCCGTTGACCGGACTGGACAGGCCCATGCCAGTTCTGTCGTTCCCGTCACGGTGGCGGTAGCCCGCCGTTTGGTACTGACGGGAGTTTCCGACAACCAGGTGGTGGATGGTCCCGTCAGTCTGGGGGTTTCCTTGAACTTTCCTGTGCAGCAGGTGCGCTATGTACTTCGGCGTCCCGATAGCGGGAGGGAAGAGGTGCTGGCCCAACTGGGCAGCGCGGGAGGATACCGGTGGTTGGCGTCCCCCAGCCAAGCAGGCCAGGTGGAAGTGCTGGTGGTGGCTACTGACAGTCAGGGAAACACCCACCGGAGCGACCCGGTGTCCCTGCAGGTAAGGGGGAACCCCATCATTATGATGGAAACGGTAGCCCCCAACCAGGTGCTGGCGGGTGAGATCAAACTCAAGGCCCTGGCCAACGTGACCCTGGCGCGGGTTGAGTACCAGCTGGTGAACCGGGAGAAGGGGATCCAGCGTACCATTGCCGGTGGGGCCGACGGACAGGCCACCTATTCATGGACTCCTGGGTCCAAGGACGGCGGCTCCTGGCATCTGCGGGTAGTGGGTGTTACGGCAGGCGGGGACCATTTGGTGGGCAAGGACATTCCGGTACAGGTGCATACCGGTCGGGTTTACGGCCCGGTACCCATTATTGAAAAGGATCGGTTCCTGGAATTTGCCACATTACTGGCTGTGCAATCACAGGAACGGACCGGTATGTCTGCTGCCCTCCAGGTGGCCCAGGCCATCCTGGAAACGGGGTGGGGCCAGTATGTCCCGGTGGACAAGTATACCGGCCAGTTATCCTACAACCTCTTTGGTATTAAGGGGCAGGGTCCAGCCGGGTCGGTCATTTCCAACACGTGGGAAGAGTATAACGGACTGACCTTCCGGGTGGATGCGGCCTTCAGGGCTTATCGTAACGCGGAAGAAGCTTGGGATGACCATAAACGGCTTCTGCTCACCTCCGCCAGGTATGAACCATTCCGGACGGTGATGCATAACAGCACCCAAGGTGCCTGGGCGCTGAAAAATGCCGGTTATGCTACCGATTCCCAGTACCCCTTGAAGCTCCTGGACCTCATCAGGCGCTATGACTTACATCTCCTGGACCAGCGGGACATATAGATGGTCAAAAGGACGGCCGTGCTATTCTTCGCAAGGCCGTCTTATGCCGACTAGTTATGAAATTCGGGATCAAGGTGATGTTGCTTAGTTTACGGCATGATAATTGCTTTGCCCGGCGGCCTGCGGCAACACCCCATCCTCTACCTCTATCCCGGCGATTACCCGGGCCTGTCTCTTTTTTTGTTCCAGATCCGCCTGGCGGGCGATCATCACCCGCTGGGCCTGGGGTGAACCGGCCCCGTGCATAGACTCCGTCCGGTAGCCAACGGCGGCGGACCCCAAGGTCAGGTTTTCCACCAGACGTAGCATTCGCAGACGGTGTTCCGTGGGTACGGTGGCTACCCCCTGCAGGTATTTGGCCAGCAGGGGACCGATATCCGGGTGCTGGTAGTCCCTTTCCGAGGGAAGTGTTACCATCAGCCCCCCGGCGATGTCCTCCGCCAGGCGGGCTATTTCATAGGGGAACCGGGTTACGTTTTGCTTGCATACATTGGCCAGCATCAGATCCACCAGGTAGGTGCCGGAAGGAGTGCCCACGCCAAGGCAGGAGCAGGCGATACCACATGCATACATGGTCTCATTCAGGTGGATCATTTCAATTAGCTTGTCCTTGATATGGGAGGCTTTACCCGTCCCGTTGTATTCCGCCATCTGGGCTGCCGCACCTATGAGGACATCCCCCACCCCCACCTTGCATCCGCCATAGCTCTGACGGTGGTATCCCGCGAACCGTTCCACCAGGGTGCCGGCAAACTGGTATTCTCCACACATGAACACCCGTTCCCAGGGTACCGAAACGTCCTCCAGTATGACCAGGCACTCATGACCGCCATAACAGGCATTACCCACATCCATGGTGCCGCCTTCCAGTTTGCGGGTGTCTGAAGACTGGCGCCCGTAGACATATGTAATCCCCGGTGTATTGGAAGGGATCGCGAAGGAAACGGCATAGTCCCGATCCGCCTCCGTCATGGCGGTGGTGGGCATCACCAGCAACTCATGGGAGTTTAAAGCTCCCGTCTGGTGGACCTTGGCTCCCCTGACTACGATGCCCTCCTCCGTTTTTTTGATTATCCGGACGTAAAGGTCGGGATTCACCTGCTGGTAGGGCCGGAGGCTCCGATCTCCCTTGGGGTCGGTCATGGCCCCATCCACTGTCAAGTCTCTGTCCTGTACCTCACGCAGGAACCGGCGGAATTTTTGGTGATACCCGGTGCCCAGGGTTTGATCCATTTCAAAGGTGACGCTATCCACCGCATTGATGGCATCCAGCCCCACGCAACGCTGGAAACAGGAAGCGGTTTTTTGACCTAGCAATCTGAGCATTTTTACCTTGGCCACCAGGTCACCGGGGTTTTGATGCAGGTGGGTAAACCTGTTGATGATCTGCCCAGTCAGGCTGGAGGTGGCGGTCAGCAGGCCCCGGTGGACCGGATGGTGCGCCAATTCGTAGGTTTTGGCCACTGAATTCACTGACGGTTGGATCAGGGGGTGATCCACCACATTGGTAAGAATTTCGCCAAAGGCATAAACCTTTAGATTAAGTTTACGCAGGCTGTCGCGATACTGGTCAGCGGTCATCAAAGCCATCAAAAAACACCTCCCTGGAGCCATTCTACCAAACATGGCGGTAAAACGCATGTCTTTTTCCGGGAGGTGCCGGTGGTTTGCCGGCAACGCTTCACTGTTGCCGGCTTTTACTTCTTAATATCATATCTTGCCAGCTCCGATGTCACCCGGGTATCCCCGGACAGGAATTCCCGCTTGACCCCTTCCTTGTAATACTCAATCAGGGTGGAGTTTTCTGCGGAAATACCACCTTCGGCAGTTCTCAAACTTCCCTGCAGGGGTGTCCACAACGGCATCTACCGCTGTTATTTCCCTTGTTCCGTTAGAGGGGCTTTCAGGATGATGGTATTCTCACTGGGCAGTACGGCCAGCCAATTTAAGGATGGGAATTTTGTAAACAAAATGTTATAATGTTAGCATGTTTCTACTGGCTGGCCAGTCGAATTTTGTCATCATGATGGGTGAAAAGGCAGGGCTTTTATTATGCTTCTGGTTGGTGTGATGATTTCCTTCGTAGTTATTGTGGTTTCCCTCAAGCGTTGGCACAATTTCGGGATTTCCATGTTGGCGGGATCTTTGGTTCTTGTACTAACCGGAGGTTTTACCCCCCTTGAGGCGGGGCGGATTTTTTGGCTAAACTTGGTGAGTAAGAGTACCCTCAACCTTGTGGCGGCAGTGGCCATGATTAACATGCTGGGCTACATCCTAAAGGGCACCGGCCTTTTGGAAACAATTGTGCGAACCATGCTAGTGGTTTTCAGGGATCCCCGGTTGCTGGTGATGTCCATCCCGGCTGCCATTGGCCTGCTCCCCGTGCCGGGTGGGGCTGTGATGTCCGCACCACTGGTGGTGCAGACCGGGGGGATGGCCGGGCTTTCCCCTGAACGCCAGGCGGCTGCTAATATTATCTACCGCCATCTCCTGTTTTTGATCCTGCCCATTTATGCTCCCTTGATCATGGCCCAGGACTTCAGCGGCTTCAGCACAGGGGACTTTGCCCGCCACCAAATGGTGCCGCTGGCAGCCGGTCTGGTGGTCAGTGTTTTGATTTTTTTTTACCGGACGGGAGGCAGTCAGGCCAGGACATGCCACAGCGAGCACTGGCTGCAGTCATTAAGAAATCTTGTCTATTATTCTTCCCCCATTCTGCTGGCGGTGTTGTTGGTGACATTGCTGGATGTCCACATTGCCCTTGCTGCCGGTTTGGGATCCCTCCTGGCGCTCTTGCTGGATCGTCCTTCCGCAGCGAAGTTGAAGGAGCGTGTCCAAAAAATTATAATTCCAGGGATAGATCGCAATCTT
>DDKM01000105.1 GCA_002339345.1 Firmicutes bacterium UBA2598
ATAAAATATATGGGCCTGAAGGCAGCTAATATACCCCCTGACAAGCTGGCGGCCATACCCCCTTTTACCGGTATGGCCGGTGTTTGTGTTATTTTTTCGGTTCTGCCGGGGGGATAGTGGCCTGGGCACCGTAATAAACCGGCTGTCGGAAAAGAAAGAAAATAATGATCAGGATCACCAGCGGGAGCAGATACCCATGGGGGTAACCGTAATCCAGACTCAACAGATGGGGTGATTCCCCGGCGGGTGTGGCTGGTGCTGTCTTGCCGGAAAAGAGTGGCATCAGGCGATTGGCGACCAGGATGTCAGTTACGGTGGCGATCGCCCTTTTCCCCGGTTCACTAGACAGCAATTCGCTGAAAACCTCAACTGCCTCGGTAAACTTTTGACCCGCGGGGGTCAAGAAGGGATGCACACTTTTCATTACCGATAAAACCTGGGGATCGGTCAGGTATTCCAACAAGGCTTTTTCCCCCTTCCTGCAGGTGAACTCTTTCCGTTGCCAGTGTATGCAACCAGGCGGCGAGATGTCCCTGACCTGCGGAATAAAACTGCGGCCTGGCATCCAGAATAAGAGTGACCATCCAAAAACAGGAGGAGGCATGCCATTGTGCGGGATAGGATAATCAAAACCGTGATCTTGTCCCTGATGATTGGTGGGCTGATGATTGGGTTGCATATCCAGGGAATGCCTGATTTGATGGCCCAGACCCCGGCCACCCTTTATTGGGGCAGTTATGGTGACGATGTGCGGGTGGTGCAGGAAAAGCTGCGCAACTGGGGCTATTACGATGGCCCCATCGATTCCTACTATGGTGCCAGCACCTGGAATGCAGTACGGGACTTTCAGCGCCGTAACGGCCTGACGGTGGACGGCGTTGTTGGGCGCCAGACTTGGGCGGCCCTGGGGGTGTGGATCCCAGAAACCAGGGCGGCAGCTGGCTGGGGCCAACAGCAGACCCAGGCTGCTGCACCCCGGCAGGGTACCACCGGCATTTCCAGCAGCGATGAGCTTAACCTATTGGCCCGGCTGGTAGCAGGCGAAGCGGAAGGGGAGCCCTATCAAGGGCAGGTGGCAGTAGCAGCGGTAATTCTAAACCGCATCAAGAGTTCCTCATTCCCCAATACTTTAAGTGGAGTGGTGTACCAGCCCAAGGCCTTTGAAAGCGTTTCCAACGGTCAGATCTGGCGGGTTCAGGATCTATCCACCGCTACCCGGGCTGCCCAGGATGCCCTGAACGGCTGGGACCCCACCCAGGGAGCGTTGTTCTTCTGGAACCCTTACAAGCCGGTAAGCAAGTGGATTTGGACCCGGACCATCATCACCCAGATTGGCCGGCACGTTTTTGGAATATAGGGGGTAAGGAAAATGAGCAGATGGACAGGTGTAGCCCTGGCACTGGCCCTGGTATTGGCCCTGGGTTGGGGTTATTACGAACGGGTGAACCGTACCCAGGTCGCCTTTGCCCTGGAGGCCAATTTTCAACGGGAGTTTTACGATCTGTTGAACCAGGTGGAACAGGTGGAGGTACTGCTGGCCAAAAGCCTGGCTTCCAGCTCTGCCAGACGCCAGGCCCTTTACCTGACGGAAATCTGGAGCAGGGCCAGTTCCGCCCAGGCTTCCCTGGCCCAGTTGCCCTTTACCGGCATCAACATGGCGGCCACCCGCAAGTTTTTGGCCCAGGTGGGTGACTACAGCTACCGCCTGGCGGAGGCCAGCCTGAGCGGCCAAAATATTACCAGTGGACAACTGGAACAGTTGGATCGCTTCCACACGGAAATTGGGGAACTCAGCAAGGACCTGCACCGTATTGAAGCGCGGTTGGCCCGGGGCGGCTTCCAGTGGGGGGCTACCATGCAGCGCTGGCCCATGCGCACCGCCAGGGCGGCGGCAGGCCAGCAGGAGCTGGATGAGTTCATGAATATTGATAAAAGGCTACAGGGGTTGCCGGCCCTGGTTTACGACGGCCCCTTTTCCGACCATATTGAACGCCGCAAGCCCCGGGGGCTGACTGGTGACGAGGTGGACCGCACGCGGGCAGGGGAAATCGCCCGGGACTACATTGACACCAATCGCCGGGACGACTACCGGGTTACCACCGCCAGGGATGTGGATGGGCGAATTGAAGCCCATAGTTTGGTGTTGACCTCCCGCTCCCAGACCGGCAGTGTGGCCCTGGATATTGCCAAAAAGGGCGGTCATGTCATTTACATGCTGAATAACAGGTTTGTGGGTGATGCGGAACTGGATGGCGAGCAGGCTCTGGAAAAAGCCCGGGAGTTTCTTGCCGAGCGCGGCTACGGGGACCTGGAAGCCACCTACAGCATCAGGCAGATGAACACCCAGGTCATTACCTTTGTGGCCAAGGAGGGTGAGGTCATCCTCTACCCGGATATGATCAAGGTCAAGGTGGCGCTGGACAACGGCCAGGTGGTGGGAGTGGATGCCATGGGTTACCTTATGGCCCATACCAAGCGTAACCTGCCACAGCCCAAATTGACGGAAAAAGAGGTGCGTGACCGCCTGAATCCACGGCTGCAGGTGGAACAGATCCGCCTGGCCCTGATCCCCATGGACGGGGGGCGGGAGGTGCTCACCTATGAAGTCAAAGCCAAACTGGGTCCGGATCGTTTCCTGATTTATATCAACGCTCAAAGCGGGATTGAGGAGCGCATCCTGGGCGTGGTGGATTTACCAGGCGGCCAACTGGTGATGTGAGGTTCTAAAAGGTGACCTGCAAGGTGTCCAGCACGTTCTGGATCCGGTTACCGATGGTGGCGCTGTCGGAGCCGGCAAACAGGAGTCCGACGGCGTAATTTTCCCGGTCCAGGATGAGGGACCCGCTGTCTCCCGGTCGGGCCATGGGCCCGGTGACAAACTGGTCTATAAAAAGGCCAGTTTCATTTTTGCTCAGTTTCACCTGGATGCTGGCATTGATCACTTTAATGCGGGAATAGTTCAAGCCGCTGGAACGGCCGCTTTTTTTAACCTCCAACCCCACCGCCGGTTCTCTGATCCCTTTCACCATGCCAACCTCCAGAATCTCCGGTGAAATGACCTGGGGGCTGACGGGTTTGGCCAGGGCGGCGTCAATGGTGTTGCCGCGACGGTTTTCCTTTTCAAAATATACACGGTACCCGGGATGCACCGCCTGGATGATGGTATTCACCGTGCGGGAGACACCCCGGGCGATGCGGCAGTCAGCGGTGGCATATTGTTTGGCCAGGGGGATAAAGCGTTCCAGGTAGCCGATCACGTGGTCCCGTTTACCACCGTCAAAGGGGCCGGGCTGCAGGATGGGGTCACCCGTTTTGGCCAGGCCGTCCCGCCCATCGCTTGTGTTGGCCAAAACATGGTTGTTGGAAAGTATATATGGTTCACCGGTGCGTTTATCCCTCACCACCGCCCCGAAGGTGCCTGCGGTAGAACGGAAGTGGGCGATGCTCATACCGGGGTGGGCGGGCCGGTGAAATCCGGTCCGTTCGGTTCCCAGTAAGGTGATATCACCCACCTCGATGACGTCAGTTTCCACCTCATCCAGTTTTTTGGGTACGATTTCTCCACGGCCGAGTTTGCCAGGGGGTACCTTTTCCCTCACTAGCACCACAATGGCGGTTTGACCTGTATCTTGACCACGCACCATCTTTTGACCATGGCCGACGCCGACGACGTTGGGCAAATCCAGCACCCGCCCCCGGTGCCGTTTCAGGAGGCGCAAAATCTTGTCCATAAATACCCTCCCCTTGTGATGCAACAAGTCGTTCACATCACATCCTATGCGGGGGGAGCAAGGGGGGTTAATTTGTAAAATATTTTCCACTAACGACATGTTTTGGCAGGAAAGACCCGTCCAGGTGTCGAATAAAGCATCCAAGGATGGATGCCCCAGCCATTTGGTGCGGATTCACTTGGTCGAAAGTTTTTGGGAGGGAGGGGAGCACCGATGTTATGTGAGCATGTACACCAGCCCGAACTTTCCGGCGGGAGTGGAGAAAAGCAGGCCCTGGCGAAGGAAATCCGGCAAAAACGGCGGGAACTGTCCAGGCTGGCCAGGTTACGGACGTCCTGGGTGGAGGGGGAGGTGTTGCAGAAAAGCATGGAACTGGACAAATTGGTGGTCGCTTATATGAAAGAACACAGCTAGGCCGGCAGGCCTAGCTTTTTTTGTGGTGGTGTGCCCGGCATGGGTGTAGGCTTGGCGGTGATTCCGGAAAGGCTCCCGCAAGTC
>DDKM01000101.1 GCA_002339345.1 Firmicutes bacterium UBA2598
TGCAGCGGGAGGACTTGCGGGAGTCGTTCCGGCAGTACCTGGAGGGACTGATAAGCCGGTTGCCGGGCGTCCTGGAGGACGGGGCATAAATCTTTTTTTGGAGGTTAAAACAGGGTTCGTTTGCCAAAAGATTTAAACGTCCGGGTGCATAAGTGCCCGGAATGCGGGCTGGTGGCGGACCGGGACGTGGTTCGGCAATGGTGATGCTGCAAAGGGCAAGTTAGGTTTGAGAATTTCAGTAGGGCTGGAAGCGCCCGAATTCACGCCTGCGGAGATTGCGTAAGACCCTCGCGGCTGCGGTCGATGAACCAGGAAGCTCCCGCCTCTACAGGCGGGAGAGGCTTCACGTTGTTTGCGACTGCGGCCAGAGTTAGGTTCCGTCGTCAGTACGGCCGCTTGATTTTGCATATATGTGTAAGATACAATGATACCAACAAATGGTACGCCTATTCCGTGTGGTGCCGGGGGTGCAATGATGGAACTTTTGGTAGCTGAGCTACGGCCGATTTTCGACAAATATGGCGTTGTCACGGCATACCTTTTTGGGTCCAGGGCGACGGGCCGGGTTCATACTCACAGCGACTACGACCTGGCAGTCCTTTTTATGGCCTACCATCCCAAGAAGCATAACCTGGCCCTGCGTTTAGCCCTGGCGGAGGAGTTTTCTCAGCGGTTGGGGGAACAGGTTGACCTGGTATTTTTACAGGGTGCACCCGTCCTTTTGCGGTATGAAATTATCACGACCGGTAGGGTTATCCATTGCCTTGATGACGGCTTCCGGACGGATTTTGAGGATATTGTTTACCGGGATTATCTGGATTTCAAGCCCTTCATGGATCAGTTTTATAAAGAAGAGGCGGAGGCAGTGAGAGATGGGTACTTCTTTGTTGAACCTTAAGCTGATCCAGGAAAGGCTATCCCATATCCGGACGTCCGGCAGCAGGCTCCGCCGGCTGGTAGCCATCGGTAAGGAACAGTTTTTGTCTGATCCTGACAATTTCGCCATCGCTGAGCACCATTTGCGCCGGTCGCTGGAAGCGGTTTTGGATATTGGCCGGCACATCATTGCGAAAAGGGGATTGGGGATACCTCATGACTATCGAGGTATTCTGTTGACCCTCGGGCAACATGGAATCCTCCCGCAGGAGTTTGTGCAGAAAACACAAGGAATGGCCGGGTACCGCAACCGGTTGGTGCATGGCTATGCCGACGTTACGCCGGAAGAAATTTACGATCTTTTAACCCAACACCTGGCGGATTTTGCGGAGTTTACGAAGCATATCCTGGCCATTGTGGAACAAGATCGGAACCTGCGGGGACGCGGGGACGGCTCCTCTGTCTGGTGAAGTGGGAGATGCTGGAGGGCCAGATTGGCTATATCGAGGTGCCCACCTTCGGGCAAAAGACCGCCGCCGAAGTGCAAAGGGCCCTGGAGACTTTACAAAGGAGGGGAGCCAAGGGAATCATCCTGGACCTGCGCAACAACCCTGGCGGCTATTTGGATGTGACCTCCGGCTGTGCCAGGATGGAATGCACCCATACGGTTATGCCTTCTAGTTCCACCTGGGTATACTGGTGTTTTACCCTGGCATCGGGCTCTCCCTGGTTAACGGCCGCCTCAAGGACGGCGCCGGCGCTGCATCAGCCCCGGATGGGAATCCACTCCGGGGGCGTAATCCAAACCGACTGCTGGCGTTTTGTTCGTAAATAGGAAAGGGCTGCCGGGCTTAATACAACACTGGTACCCAAACCTTTACCCACCTCAATCACCTCCGAGCCTTAATCTGGCGGTTAATTAAACCGCAATAAGAAACCCACCGGGTCTCTGGTGGGAGAAAGGGTCCTTTACTGCAGGTAGTCTTCCAGTTCGGACAGATCGTTGATGTCGAAGATGTTATCGATCACCTGCTGCAGCACGTACGTGTCCTGCTCCTTGATCCTGGCCACGTACTCCCGGGGAAGTTTGCGGAACTTTTTGCTCAAGAGCCTAATGGCTACGTCTGCCAGCGACTCCTGCCGGCCTTCCTGCCGGCCTTCCTGCCGGCCTTCCTGCCGGCCTTCTTCCCGGCCCTTTTGCAAGCCCTTTTCATATATCCTCTGGTACCCAGCGGATTCTTCGATGTTCAGCATCCGTTCCACCTCCCGGAAAATAAGGTCGATCATATTCTTGTCGAAAACCAAACCGGCGAATATTTCCGCCCGCAACAGTACGGTCTTTTTGGTCTCCCGGTCCAGGCCGCTGCTGATGATGTCCTCCGCGCACCGCCGCAGGAATTCCTCCCCGTTTTTCTTTCGCCTGTCCCTGTCCGCCAGGGGCAGCAAGGAGAGTAACTGCTGGTGGGGGCTGTTTGTTAACTCCTCGTAAGTTATTTTGCCCAGATCGATGAGGCGGTAACGGTAGTCCAGCATGTTTTCGTTTCCCAGACGATAATGCAACTGGCCGGCCATGTTCATTTCCGGCTGACCGAAGTAGATGACCATCTGGTAGACTGGCAGATGATAGGTCTTGTGGATTTCCAGGGCGTAGCGCAGCATGCGGTAGGGCATTTCCAGGTCGTTCCGGCTCTGGAACTCCAGGTGGATGGCGACAAGACCCTGGTCGCTGGCGGCCTTTACAACCAGGTCGGAAACCCTGGTTTCCACCTGGGGGAACTGGATTTTTAGGTCGCTGACCACTGTTACCGGGATGTCGCTGAAGAAGTTGATGAGTTCCTCCGTCCCGCCGGCAAACAGGTCTTTAATAGTGGTGTCGTACTGGTTACCGCTTTTTTGCTGCAAAGAAACCACCGCCTGCCTTAATTTTACCAGTGGATTGCCGCGGGGGCAAGAGCGCTTTTTTTGCAGCCGGCAAGGAAGATGGGAAGGTATGGAATGTAGTTGGTCCGGTTAATACTCTGGTCCCTACGGCTGCCTTCATGAGAGCAGCTGCCGGCACGAAGCAGCTAAGTGGATACCCAAAGCGGAGGTTAAAACAGGGTCGTAGTTGATTATTTTGAGACTTCTTTGAAATGACTGGGGTCACCTGTGAGAAGTGAGACCTGAGAGATGGAAGTCGCCATGGAGCAGAAGGGACATGGGAACTCTTGGGCCTGGTGCGAGAGATCAGCGACCTGGTGGACATCCACTATGTGCGGCAAAAAGGAGCCCAGGGGCCTGGGGCATGTGGTGTGGTGCGCCCGGAAGTTCATCGGGGAGGAGCCTTTCGCGGTGCTGTTGGGGGACGATGTGATGTGCCCTGCCTGCAGCAGATGTTGGAGGTATACCAGCGGTGCGGCGGCACGGTGCTGGGCGTGCAGGAAGTGAGGGCAGAGGACACCGGGAAATACGGGATGGTTAGGCCGGAGCACATGGGACCCGGCCTGTACCTGGTAAAGGACCTGGTGGAAAAGCCGGGGCCAAAGGAGGCGCCGTCCACGTCCAAGGGAACAAAAACCATTGCTTCCTCCATTATCGTCAGGTAAAATAAAGGAAAAACTGGAGAAACTGACGATGCCCATTGACCACGATGCCCTGTTTAAGGAACTAATCACTACCTTTTTCCAGGAGTTTATGGAGTTATTCCTACCGGAGGCCCACGCCCTGATCGATTACACCGGCACCAGGTTTTTATCCCAGGAACTGATCACCGATATTACCGCCGGCGAGAAACATTACGTGGATATCCTGGCAGAGGTCAAGATCAAGGGTGAAGACGGGTACGTGCTGGTACATGTGGAGCCCCAGTCCTATCGGGAGGCCGATTTTGCCCGCCGGATGTTCATCTACTTCAGCCGGCTGTATGAAAAGCACCAGAAAAAGGTTTTACCCATCGCTGTTTTCTCCTACGACGGCAAGGTAAGCGAACCCGGCCGGCATGAAGTAGCTTTTCCCTTTCTCAAGGTATTGCAGTTCGAGTTTTACAAAATCCAGCTTAAACAGATCCCCTGGCGGCAGTACATCGGCAGCGGCAACCCGGTAGCAGCGGCCCTGTTAAGCAAGCTGGACTACCAGCCACAGGAGCGGGTACAGGTAAAGATAGAGTTTTTACGCATGTTGGCCCGGATGCGAGTGGATCCGGCGCGGATGGTACTAATCACCGCTATCTTTGACAGCTACCTGGTGTTAAGCGCCGAGGAAGAGAGAATTTTACAGCAAAGGTTGCCGGAAGAGCTAAAACCCGAGGAGGTGGAAAGGGTGATGGAGATCACCACGTCCTGGCATTTGAAGGGCTGGCAGGAAGGCCGGCAGGAAGGCTGGCAGGAAGGCCGGCAGGAAGGCCGGCAGGAAGGCCGGCAGGAAGGCCGGCAGGAATTATTACTCAAGATGTTGAAGAAACGCCTGGGGTCTATTTCTTCTGAACTAGAAGCAATGATCAGGGCCCTCTCAGTGGAACAACTCGACGACCTGGCCGAAAAACTGTTTGACATCACCAGCGAGGCTGACCTGCGCCGGATACTGGCTATTGGCCACTAGTCATATGGAAACAAGGGGACGGTTTCGCCTGCCCCTGTAGCCAGGGGCAACAAGGAGAGTAACCGCCGGTGCCGACTACATCGGCAGCCATGGGGTGAAGGTCCTGGGCGCAAGAGGTTCCCAAGTGCTGACTTACGACAGCCCATTAACCCTTGAGGGCATACCAAAGCCACGGTGGAACAGGTGTTGAAAAATTTATGCTCTGCCGGAGAGATGGGCTACGTATCTCTCCGGTATTTTAACGTGGCCGGTGCGGACCGGGACGGGCGGATCGGCGAGGGGAAGGAGGACGCTACCCATCTCATCACCCTCGCTACCCGGGCGGCGGCAGGCAAGCGGCCGTATTTGAGTATCTTCGGCACCGACTACCCCACCCCTGACGGTACCTGCATGAGGTTGACGGCATTCTTTTTTGCGCGGATATACCTTTGGAAGTTCGTGGCCCCATGCTGGCGGAGGCCTTGTCCCGGGGCTTGTCTGTCTTTGTAGTGCCGTAAACTATTGAAGCTGCGCACCATGGTCCCGGATGCCGAAAAGCTTACCGGTCCGGTGCTGGCCAGCCAGCATGACCCGCGCATCACGCGGGTAGGGCGGATACTAAGGGCTAGCCGTATTGATGAACTTCCCCAGCTTTGGAATGTACTAAAGGGCGATATGAGTTTTGTCGGCCCCCGGCCGGAGCGCCCCTTTTTCGTGGAACAGTTTCGTAAAGAGGTGCCGGGCTATGATTACCGCCACCAGATCAAGGCGGGCATCACGCCCAGATCCTTTTACATACCCTGAAGGTGATGCTGATGCGGGACAAGGCGTCATAAATAATTAGGTTACAAATGACTACCCAACCCGCGACGGTACGGCTGTCCGGGACTACATCCACGTGGACGACCTGGCCCGGGCGCATATCCTGGTGCTGGAAGCCCTGGCGGGCGGCGCTCAGTCATCCGTCTACAATCTGGGGAACGGTAACGGCTACTCGGTGCTGGAGGTGGTTAAGGCGGCGGAACGGGTGGTGGGCAGGCCCATCCCGTACGAAATAGGCGCAAGGCGGGAGGGAGACCCGGCTGTATTAGTGGCTTCTTCGGAAAAAGCCCGCCGGGAGTGCGGGCCGGTGCTGGCACTCCTAAAATTTGACAAAATACGAATACAAGGACATCCACCGGGTACGGCAGGCGTCAGCCAAAGTAATAGGTTGATCGGAGAAATTTTCCAGTATCCGGTGAGCCTGGGTGAGTATTGCCCAGTCGGTCCAGATAATTTCGGTAAACTTTTCTTTTACTTGTGTGTTTATTATATCCAGAAATTTCAGGGCTGCTTTTGTGCCCAGCTTCCGCATTATTAAGGTGTAGGTCTCGGTTATGATGAGTTCGGAGGTCACTAGCAGGCTTCCCTCTGCCTGCAAGGGTACCATCACCTGGGCGGCCGCGTTGTGGTGCTGGTCGTTGCGGACAAGATAGCCAAACTGGCGCACGTCTTGTGAACCACCCCTCCCTTCGCT
>DDKM01000062.1:0-16323 GCA_002339345.1 Firmicutes bacterium UBA2598
GTTATTGCAGTGAAATCAAGATTCATTACGCGCCAAGGGTGACAAGGTAACGCCCTATTTCCCAAATGAATACATCATTACGCTTAAGGCCCCAAAGTCTGTATTATCGCCTGATGTGCGGGAAAACCTTTTGAAGACTATTTTGAATGGTTATTTGCAAAAGTTTCACCGGACCTATATAGAGGATGTTCCACCGCTCAGTAATGCCATGCTCAACCTCAAAACATATGATTACTTTGATATAGTATCCATTCTCAAAGTGGAAAGCAATGCTATGATCAACTTTTTATCACTTAAGGAAAGCACGGCCAAGGGGTTTCGATCCTTGACAACCCAAATGACCTTTTCAGACCTGCACACCCGTGCGGAAAACTTTAAGAAGATTTACATCGACGAAATTGCCTCCATGGTTACACTGTATGGGATATCCAAAGAACCTTCCCAGTTACTGGACAAGATGGCCTATAAAATCAAGCAGCTTGAACAGGATGAGCAGAAGCTACTAGAGGAGGAAAAAGTAGCCAAAGAACTTATCGCCCTGGCCCAGGAAAAACGCAAGGACTATCTACTCACTTCGCCCATGCAGGTGGGGCAGCAGGCTCCGCTGCAAATTGATGAGGGATTGATCAGTTCCCTGGTTCAGAATGATTACCTGAATAATTTGATGAAAACAGCATTAAATGCTGGAGTTAACGCCAGAAAACTCAGTGTAGAGAGACAGCACCTGATCAAGGAAATGGAACGCATAAGAAGTTTGGAACTGCCTCCGGATAGATTGGCTGAAGTTCGCAGGGCGGTGGATGAACGCCTGGAGCTAGCTGAAAAGGAATACCGTAGCTTGTTAGAGGATATCACCAAAACCAACAGTGATTTCGCCAACCAGGAAATCCGTGGGACAGTCCGTATTACCCAGGAGCCAACCACGACAACGCAATACAAGAAGATTCTCTTAAATGTTGTAATTGGGGCCATTCTTGGTCTGATGCTCGGCTTGTTCTATGCCCTTGCCTACGAATCCTGGACCAGGCGCAAGCCAGCCATCCCTACCGGAACATAAAATACTCTCCGGAATTGGGATAGGGGACGAGTAATATCGGAACACACAGCCTGCCAGCGTGTTTAAACTGTTCAAGTGCGCTTAAAAACAAAATAGAGAAAATGGAAGGGCCCAACCGTCGGGCCCTTTTTTCTGTAAGTTTAGTTTGACAGATTAACGTACACCGGAGCTGAAATGGGGCTTAATCCCAAGTTGGTCGAACTGATGGCCCTAATTTCTTTCATGCCAAAACTACCGAGTTCAGCTCGCTTGATGTACCCTACCAGCGTTGTACTGCCTGCCGGTACGGTGTCTACCAGCGTATCCCCGCCAATTGTAGTGTACAAGTTAACCAGCACGCCATTTACATACACAATTATCTTCTGGTTGCTTTGCCGGACTGGCACGGTTACAGTAACCCGCGCCCCCTGCTCACCCAAGCTGATTACTGTGTCGTTTCCATTCTCATCCGTTGCCCAAACTACCGGCTGGCCGGGTAACATATCGGTAATAATTGTTGAGGTGCCAACTAATCCAGTATTACCTCCCGTTGCAGTTATAACGGTGACCCCACCGGTGGGGTGAACCTTGGATTTGACCTGAATGGTGGCACTGGCATTACTGGTTGCCAGCACTCTGGTTGCCGGCATGGTCAAAAAGTTATCGCTACTGGCTGAAAAGGTTATGGTATCTGCCACGCCGCTGACGATGTTGCCGTGGATGTCCGTAATCGAAGCAGTAACCGCCAGTGGCACTTCCGCCGTGGCTGGTATGGTAGTGGTGACCGGGTTTAGCTTCAACGCTGCCGGCTGGCCGGGAATTGTAGTGCCGGTACCAGATACCGATGCCAAGGCCTGCCCCTGATAATAAGCAACTGGTGTAAAGGTCACTGTTTCCGCTCTGGTGTTGGTGAAGGCGAAAGTTGCAACTCCGTTTACCACACTGGCAGAACCCATGGTGGTGCCATTGGCGTAAAAGTTCCTTTCGGCCAGGCCATGGCTGCCCCCGATGGAAATGGTGGTGGTATTACCAGAGTTACCTGTAACGGTAAGGCCAACTGCGCTTAAAGCATTCTGCCCTGTATTCAAAGAACTGACTAAACGGCCAGCTGCATCCAGAATACGAACCCTGACGACCATCTGGTTGGCAAAGGCATTGCCTGCGACCACTGGAGCTACTGGCTCAACGGCTACTTGGGTGGGGACGCCGACCTGGTAGGTATTGATAACTATTGGTGTGACCGGATAGTTATTATTGGTTCCGGTTATGGTTACTGAACCGGGTGTTGTATTGGCTACAAATTGCACACTGCTTCCAGTAAAGAGGTAATTGGAGTTCAATGTACCATGGGCGGTGGTATTGAGGCTTAAATTGACGGTCTGCCCGGACCCCACGGTGTTGCCGTAGCTGTCAACCAAAACACCGGTAATGGTCGCCCGGCTTACGCCATCTGCGGCTACACCATCAGGTGTAGCTTTAAGAACAATGTGGGAACCCTGTCCTGGATTGATCGTCAGCACCTGACCAATTGTATCGGAAGTTAATCCCGCCGATTGGGCAGTAAACTGGACGGCCTCAGCCCGGGTGCTTGTTACCGTAAAGGTTGCCACGCCAGCAACGGTTTTGGCAGGCCCACTTATGCTTATAAAGGAACTGCTTGGAATAAGGGTAATCACCCGGTCATTGGCGCTGGTAACCACTTGATTCAAGGCATCCAGCACATGTACTCTAATAGTTGTTGTCTGGCCAACATTTATCGAACTTACAGGCTGAACCGCCAGCCGTACCGGCACGCCGGTAATGCGAGTTGTGACCGGCATACTGCCCTGGGTTGTTAACCCTGGGGCAGTGGCAGTGAACAGATCCGTCCCCACGCTGGAGGTTGATGTTACCGGCAACCTGGCAATACCCTCCACCGTAGTTACAGTGGTGTTGGGGGGCATGGTGGTTGCGTTATTATTCACCGATTTCGAGAAAGTAACATTAACAGTGTAGGTGGGTACCGGGTTACCAAAAGCGTCGGTAACCTTGGCTACCAAGTTGACCGTACTGACAGTATCTGCAGCAATATTATTAGTGGGTTCCACCGACAATACCAGTTTTGAAGGCGGTCCAGCCATAAAGGTGGCGGAGATCTCGTCACTGGCTCCGGCCACGCTGCTTGCCCAAGCCTTCAAATTGTAGGTACCGGCAACGGTGGTTTTTAATTTAAAGGTCGCAACCCCGTTGGTTGTGGAGGAAGGATAAACAGTAAGGGTATGATTACCGCTTGTAGCACTCAGGAAAACTACGGTGCCATTGTCCCCCGTGCGAACATTGCCATTGGCATCCCGAACCTCTACTTGAACTGTCATTTCCGAAATGCCATCGGCTACCGTTTCCTTAATTGACCCAGCCCTGAACTTTACTTGAGCGGCAGGGCCAACCATGACTGTGGAAACGGCTACTGGTGCCACAGGGTAAATGGATGAGCCATAGATAATTGAACTGCCAATGGAATTGGAGGACCTAAATACGGCCGTTCCTTTGGACTGCCCTGGAGGTATGGCAATGGTATTGGTCAGTAGACTGCCAGCGGCACCACTACTTGAATTCAGCGTAACTAAAATTGTATTGGCCGTATTATTGAGAACTTCGCCACCGGCAGCGTCCGTTAGGGTCGCTGTAAGGATTGACTGGCTCACTCCATCGGCGGCCAGGGGATGGGGGTAGGCGGTCAACTCAATTTTACTGATCACCGGGACAGTGGTTGTTACGGAGGCACTACCTCCAGCAACAGAAAGCCCTGGCGCGGTGGCCATAATTTGCACTGTGCCCGCCTGCAAGGATGGTGTAAAGGTTACCGAGGCCCGACCGTTAATCACCCCAACTTGGGTGGATGACAAAACACCCAGGTTGGATGCGCTTAGGAAAAACTGCAGGGTATCAACTCCGGCATTCACCACATTGCCAGCGGAATCAACAACCCTTGCTTCTATGGTTACCGCAGTGCGACCATTTGCCGGCACCGTAGAGGGTGTAGCCGTTAACATAATGGCAGCCGGCTCTCCAGTCACCGTTACTGAAGTCTTACCAGTCACCCCACCGGCAGTAGCGCGAATTTCGCCTTTGCCGGATTTGGTACCCACAAAAAGGCCCTCAGGGTTAAGCACTCCCACATCTCCTGCCAGCGACCACCCGATAGTGGTCTCCACAACCTGGTTTTGGGCATTATAAGCTACAGCACTAAACTGGTGCTTTACTCCCTTACTGACAGTAACATCAGCCGGGGTAATAACTATTTTGGCAATTTTATTATCGAGGGGCATCTTGGTGGCAAATACCGTTTCGGCCAAAGTCTTGCCGGTTATAGGGTTTAGGATGGCAGTAATGCCTTTTGCTAGCATTAAGGCAATGTCGCCCCTGCTGGCAGGGCCATTGGTATTGAAATTTGTACCTTCTATAAGTCCTAGTTCGGTAGCCCGAACAACAACTCCCACCGGCCACGCTCCTTGGACTGTGCCATACTGGCCGACGACCCTTAGGATCATGGCGGCAGCCTGGGCATATGTAACATGGTCGTCAGGTTTGAACAGTCCTCCACCTACACCTTCTACAATACCATAGCTGGCCGCAACGCCAATTACGGTATTGGCCCAGTGGGTGGCAGGCACATCGGAAAAAATCGTTGAACCAGACATCACCTCGTTTTGTTTGCCCATGGCACGCACGGCGAAGGCGGCCATTTGGGCGCGGGTCACCAGCCCTTCGGGTTCAAACTTGCCACCGGGCATGCCACCGGCAACCCCAAGATGGTTTAACAGGCCAACGGCATCCTGATACTTGGTACCAATTACATCGGGGAAGGGCGGCACCACCTTTCCATAACTTAACGCATGGACAGGTGTCATGCCAACCAATAGTGCTACTACCAACAGCAACGAAACCATCTTCATCTTTTTTAGCACCATGCATACCTCCCTGGACTATAATGGCACTACATTAAATAGACGACCAACCGAGGCATAATGTTCCTCGGTTGGAGAATTCGCTTAAACAGTGTGGAAACCCTTTTTTTTGCCTCATTTGCAAATTACATTTTATTCCTGCAAAACAACAAAAAGCCTTTATCCGATTACATCTGGGGATAAGGGTTGGATGTTTACTTTTGACATAGTTAACGTTCACTTAAGCAGTGGGATCTCCCGCAGTGTCTCCAGCCCTGGCGATAGCCTTACTCCTGCCCCATCGGCCATTTTGTATAATTTATCCGCTTCAGCTAAATGCCCCTGTTTTTCCCGCAAAAGGCCCAACCAAAGGTAGGCATCCCCTTGATATTCTTTGGACTTGGAAGCGTTCAATAAATGAACTTCAGCAACTGTGAAGTCACCTAAGAAATAATGAGAAATACCAAGGGCTAAAGCTATTTTTGGACTACTACCAAACTTTTCCCATTGCCGCCATAGATTCTTCTCCCGGTCAGTCAGGTTGCTTTTCATATAATTAATGCGATCTTGGATTTTTACGGCTTCTTTAAAATAGTTCTCGCCCTGGTGTTTGTCTCCAGAGGCCAGCACATTGGTACCGGAGGCAGCGTACGCCCAGGCCAGTCTTTCCCACATATCCTCAACCCTTGGGGCTAAACTAACCGCCCTTTCCACCATCGCCAGCCCCGCCTCTGCATCGCCTAAGTTGAAGTGATATTCAGAAGCGCTTATGGCAATCAGATAATTATATTTCTCCTGCTGGAGAGCCTTCTTTACGTATTTATCAGCTTCAGCCGTCCTCCCCATTTGCTGGTATATTTTCGCCAAATCCATCCGAATAGTTGCGGAGAAGGGATCAAGCTGAACTGCTTTCTCAAAATGGGCGGCTGCCTGAGGGCCATCCCCCGACTGAAAGGCCTTTATGGCTCTGTCTACATGTCCATCGGCAATTAATAACCTAATGGCAAGTGTCATTAAAATAAGGACAGTAATGGCGGGTGGCAAAACTGCTATTATTCCTGGTTTAATTTGCTCTTTTGCTTTACTTGCAAGTTCATCCTGTGCGTTGTCGGCAGATTTGATGCCATCCTGTGCCCTGATCAGCCCAAAAAGGGTCCACAAAAGGATGCTCACTGCTGAAAGGGATAGGTCAAAATCAATCAGTGCATGCATTCCTATCCCCAAGCCGGCTGATAAAGTGGACCAGGCCCAAAGTTGATCTTTAAGGTTGCCCTTTCGCCGTATCTGCCATCCAATGAACAAGAATAGAAACCAAATGCCTGTATACAAAATAAAACCTACGGTTCCAACCTCAAGCCATATTTGCAGCCAGTCGTTGTGCACTTGTGTGGAATTATAATTATAGCCCTGATATTTTTTATAGGCGGCCTCCCACCCTCCACCGCCAAGCCCTACCCAAGGGCGGTCCTTGATCATCTTTCCGGCATCCTGCATCCAGTACAGCCGCTCGGCACTGTTTCTCTCTTGCAGATCTATGGTTTGCACCCGTTGGACAAACTGTTCCGGCAGCATTTTGGACCATACTGCTGTTTGTTGATCTCCTATGGAATTATGCACAAGCCCAACACCTGTCAAAGCGACAAGCACCATGACCATAAATCCGCCTGCAACGCGTTTTTGGCCCTTTTTGCCATAAATTTGGTACCCAACCTCATATAAGATATGGAGAAGAACGGTTATAAAAATACCAGCCAATAACCATAACCAGGCGTCCCTACCGTTGCCATGGGTGATGGCCGGGATAAATTTAAATGCACCTATAAACACTGAAAGAATCGTGACAAGTATATGATACAAAAGGGAAATAATTCTTTCCTTCGGTACCCCTGCAAGGAAAAGGACCAACACAACGGGATAGATTAAGAACTCGCCCCGGGAATTGGTTGCTACCAAGATAAGCAGCAACAAGTAATTACCTATGGCATAGGGTATCCTCCAGTACCCCCTCCCTTCTGCCCATAGCGCCCAACCATAAAAGGATATGGCCCCAAGAAAACTGGCTAGGGTATTGGGATATTGCATGGTTGAGGAAATCCGCTTAGCCTCAAAGGAACCCAATAGTTCAATTATTCCTATGGCGGACAAAAAGCCGACCAAGGCAACGGTTATACCGCTTAAGTATATACTATGTATAAAGATTGATCTCCGAGGTGCATCTTGACCAACCTGGCATACCAGCCAGTATACCATAAAATACATGCACATTTTAAGTGCCCCGTCAACAGCCAGCCGCGGGCTGGCAGCCCAAGCAATGCTGATAACATAAATTGCCACTAACCCCAAGGCCAAGTAATCCATGGGTTGAAGGGACAGACGCCAGCCTTTTTTTATGGCCTGCAAGGCCAACCAATAGAGAGTTAGAATACCGGCAAAGATTAGCCCTTTTTGCTGTTCAGGCGGGAAGAACATGCCCCGGACCAGTGGTGGGTAGAACAGGAATACGGCAAGTCCTGCTAACAGTATATAGTCAAATATTGCTGGGGCAGCTTTAATATTTGATGCTGAAACAGGCTTTTTCTTCATAACGTGCCTCCTCGACTTGCCATTAACCATGGTGGTAGGTACATAGTACGTTCGACACATTTTTTTCCCGTTCCTGCTTCCCCTCCCAGTCAATTAAAGGCAGGGCAATTCCAACTTAATGCTTTTGTGGCTGCCATTTCAAAATATAAGAATATGAAAAGGGACCCCACTAGCGGGGTCCCCTTCTTGATTACCAGAATTAAGGCTTTGTAACTGTGAAGGTTGCTGTCGCGTCCTTAGTTGCATCGTTGATCTTGGTTTCAGCCTTAATTATAGCATTGTTTTGAACAGTTGCGGGTAGAGCACTGAGATCCTTGGACTGAACCATGATCACAGCCTTACCGCCGGTGAAGTCCACTTCCAAAGTACCGTCGGAAGCTGCACCGATGATGAAGTACACATTCCCTGAAGTAGCAGGAATGCTGAACTTCATCTTACCGCTGAAGGTGTCAACCAGGTTGTTATTGGCGTCAACAACTTTGGCGGTTACGGTGGCCACACTGGAACCATTCCCCACGATGCTGGTCGGAGCGACTTCCACTGCGACAGCATAGGCAGCGCCGGCTACGAACTTACCGGTGGCGGTGGCGCTGGTCAGACCAGTCGCGGTGGCGGTATAAGTTACAGTCTCAGCTTTGGTGTTAGTCACGTTAAATGTTGCCTGACCTTTTACAGCGTAAACAGCATTCGGAATGGTGGCGTTAGCTTCGGTGTTCTTGGCCAGGGTAATCAGATTGGTGGCGGAGGTTACCCTGTTGCCATTGGGGTCGAGGACTGTGACTTTCACTACCTGTTGTGTAGTACCATCAGCCTTGGTGTCCTTGATGGTCTCAAAGGCCAACTTGGCAGGCTGGCCAACCAGCAAGGTGTTAATGGTGACGGAAGCGCTGGTCAGGCCGCTGGCACTGGCTGTAATCACCACAGAACCGGGTGTGACGCCTGCTCTAAAGGTGGTAGTTGCACTGTTATTACTAAAGGCCGGGGAGGTGCTGCCCAGAGTACCCACACCGGAGTTGGAGGCGGTCAATGTAACGGCAGTAGCGTTAGCAACCGTTGCATCGTTACCGTAGGCATCCTTACCCTTGATGGTGATGTCTGCCTGGCTTACACCGTCAGCGGCCAGCGGGAGCGGAGTGGCGGTGATGGCCAGGGCAACTGCATCGTTGGCAATGTAGGTTACCGTTCTCTCATTGGAGTTGGTCAGACCTGCAGCCGTAGCAGAAACGGTGTAGGTGCCGGACTTGGTCAGGTTAACCTTAATGCTGGCGACACCGTTGGCGGTTGTGCCGGTAAAGGTACCAACCACCACGCCATCGGCATCCTTGACGGTCAGGGTAACCAGACGGCCGTTGTCATTTGTTACGGTATTGCCGTTGAAGTCCTTAACGTTTACCTTTACGGTGGCGTCCTTACCGGCTTTAACAAAGTCAGCAGGTATATCATTGGTGCCAATTTCCAGCTTATTTGGCGCACCGAAAATGGCAGTTGTAACTTGTTGTGTCTGTGGGCTAATGGAGGTACCATCAGCCTTTTTGGCAGTGGTGGTTACCTGGAAGGTATCGGTATTAAGCTTGGTGGTGGAGGTGATGGTCAGGGTGGCCACACCTTCGACGGTGTTCAAGGTTACTGTACCGATGCTGGCAAATGCGCCGTTATCAACCAACTTGGAAATCTTAACTTCAATGCTGCCGGTCTTGACTGTGTTGCCTGCGGCATCCTGGACTGTCACCTTCAGAACAGAGGTGCTCACTCCGTCAGCCTTAACGGTTGCCGGGGTGGCTTCCAGCACCAGCCTGTTGATACCGCCGGGAACCACGGTGGCGGTTTGTTCAGCCTTCACCAGGTTGGTGGTGATGTCGTTGTAAGTGTAGGTGCCGGTAGCAGCAAATGTGACACTTCCAGCAGTGCTACCGGTATAGCTGAATTCAGCCCTGCCGCCGGTTGCAGAAACATTGCCACTGCCAACAGTAGTGCCGTTGGCTGTCAGGGCAACGCTGGCAGCAGTACCGCCGGTTACCTGATTGCCGTTGACATCAAGAACGCGGACCACGATGGTCTTTGTTTTACCGGACTCGATTTCACCGATGGTGTCAATGGCCAGCTTGTACGGAGAACCGACTACCATGGTGGACACTGCGGTGGAGGTCACGGGAACAGACTTCAGGCTATCCGGAGCGGTAACGGCACCGGTGACAGCAACACTGCCAATCTGGCTGGTGGAGCGCAGAGTTGCTTCGCCAGCAGCATTGTTAACACTGTCATGGGCTAGGTTGAAAGTGGATACGGTAGCATCGACAGCGCCAGCGAAGTTTGCGACATCCTTATTGCTGGAGGTCAGCTTGACGGTCAAACCAGTAGGTGCGGGCATTGCTTGGCCTTCCTGGTCCAGAGCAATAACCCTAATGGTTGTTGTGCTGGCGCCGGCATCAGCCGCTAAGGTAGCAGGATCGGCCACTAATTTAACAGAGGTCAGTTTCTGGGCAACCAGCTTGACGGTTGTATTGGCACCGGTCAGGCCGGCGGAGGAAACGGCTACATAGTATGTTCCTGCAGAAGCGTTGGCCTTAACTTCTACAGAAGCTACGCCGTTTACGGCCTTAACACTGGCAGTGGCCGGTGTTACTCCACCGAGCACAAAGTTAATTGTGCCGTCAAAGGTCGGAACCACATTGCCATTGGCGTCAACGGCAGTAGCGGTAACAGTGCCTTTGCTCTTGCCGTTGGCTACCAGTTCGGCCGGAGCGTTGACGACAAGCTTGGTCGCCGCCCCAAACACAGTCACAGCAGCTTTGGCTTCCAGATCGCCCACCTTGGCGGTGACGGTTGCGGCACCAGCCTGGGTGGCGGCAAAGTTACCGGCTGCGTCGATAACACCACCGGTAGCTGTCCAGGTGGGCTTCACTTCTACCTCTTTGCCGTCCTTGTCCAGACCTTTAACGGTAAATGCCTGGGATGTGCCTACAGCGATGTTAGCGCTGGCGGGGCTGATTACCAGGCTCTTCACAGGACTGGGCGGAACCCAGCCAAATACCGTTTGGGCAATGGCCTTGCCGGACTTGGCTTCGGCAAAAATGGCGTTGCTGGTCAACAGGGCCACTTCACCGCGCTTGGCCGGTGAATCGGCTGCGAAGTCCACACCCTTTAGGAGGCCCTTGTCGGTGGCCACCTTAACATAACCGGCGGGATAGCCGCCAGCAGCTTCGGCTTCCGCTTCAAAGCCCAGGGTACGGACCATCAGGGTGGCGAGTTCCTTGTAGCTTACAGGGTCGCCAGGGCGGAAGGTGCGGGTGCCGTCGGCCTTGGGGGCGTCGCCCTTCATAATGCCGAGGGCGCTGGCTACGTTAATCCAGCCGGTGTACCACACGCCAGCCTTGGCATCGGCAAAGATGGTGGGGTTACCTTCCACCAGTTTGGCCACATCGGCCTTGCCGGCAAGGATAACGGCAATTTTGGCCATTTGCGCCCGGGTGAATACACCATTGGGGTCAAACTTGCCGTCACTGCCTTCAAAAACACCGAAATCAAACAGTGTTTTGAAGGCATCTTCGTACTTGGTCCCCTGGGCATCGGTGGGCATGACCTTGGTGGTGGCGCCTACCGGAGCGGCCAGGGAGAACAGGAAGGTTAGCGCGACGAGTAGTGCGACTAACTTTTTGTGCCGCTTCATTCTTCAACAAATCCCCCTTTTAGATTGGTTTTCCTCTCCTGCTTGGAACCGGTTACCCTATGTTTTTCTCGCTACGCGGCCTATCCCTCCCTTCAAGGAATTTCAGGCAATTAACCAAAGGGCTTTTTTATTGCCGGCAGCCCGGGTATTTGCCTTTGGCTGCCAACAAGCACCGGGGTTATGTGGGGCCATCAATGGCACTACACCAATAAATACTGCGGACAGGCTGAAAAACTTGCAAAAAATTTTTGGCATGGCAGAAAAAAATCTAGCTGTGCCATCCAGGTTAATTATGGTAAAACATGCAATTTTATTATAAGCCTGGCCAGCGGGACAAGTCAATAATTTAGTTTAGGTGTTCCCCTTGGCCCGCAGCACAGCCAGGACGAACCTGGGCAGGGCCAGCATGCGGCCGGTGCGGCGGGGGTTGGCGATGAGGCGGTAAAGCCATTCCAGTTTAAGTTTTTGCAAGATTTTTGGGGCGCGCTTGACCTTGCCCGCCAAAACATCCAGGCTGCCGCCCACGCCGATGCAGACGGGCACCCCCAGTGCCGCCATGTTTTCCTTGATCCAGTATTCCTGTTTGGGCGCCCCCAGGGCCACCAGGAGGATGTGGGGTTTGGCTTCCTTGATTTGTTCTACCAGCTGCAACTGGTCCTTGGGTGAAAGGTAGCCGTGGGCGGTGCCGGCAACCTGCAGCCCCGGATGGGCCGCGGCCGCCCGCCGGGCGGCTTCCTTTGCCACACCGGGGGCGGCGCCGTAAAAGAAGAAGCGCCATCCTTCCCTTTTCCCGCGCTGGAAAAGGGCCTGCACCAGGTCGATGCCTGCAACGCGCTCCGGCACTGGCTGGCCAAGCCTTTTGGCGGCCCACACCACCCCTGCCCCGTCGGGGGTGACCAGGTCAGCCCGGTTGATGACCGCCATCAACCGGTGTTCATCCAGGGCCCGGTAGATTATTTCCGCATTGAGGGTAATCACATGGTGGGGTGAACCTTCCTTAATAAATGACGCAATTCTTTCCACCGCCCCGGCCATATCCACCCGGTCCACCAGGGCGCCCAGGACACATGATTTCACTGGCACAAACACCTCCAAACATCTGCCTGCCCGCGGCGGTGAAAAGCCCCCCGTTGGAAGCGGAGGGCACAGTACTGGCGGGACAGGCATGGGATTGTCACCCATAGGTTATTTTTCCTTACTGCCCCTTTCCGGCCAGCATTTTCTGGCCGGTCATGCGGGCAATGAGGGCGGGAATATCGTCATGATGGGGCACCCAGTAGCTGACACGGTCGATGTACCGGGGGTCGCCGGGGAGGGTGGCGGCATCGAACTTTGATGTGCCCGACTCCTTTAATATCCTGGCCAGCCCGATCATTTCCTTGGTGTTCAGGTTTGTTTGGGTGTAGGCATTGATTTCCTTAGCCAGTTCCGGGATTTTCACCAGGCTGCTAATACGCAGGGCCTGTTCCGCCACCGCCCCCAAAAACCTTTGCTGGCGCTTGATGCGGGTGAGGTCATCGCCATCGCTGCGGTACCGGACGTACTGCAAGGCCTGGTTGCCGTTCAAACGCTGGAGACCAGGCTTCAGGTCAATGCCCTCCGGCGGGTAGTACATGGCCTTTTCCACCTCTATTTCCACACCGCCCAGGATGTCGATGACCCCTTCAAAACCCCGGAAGTTTAACTCCACATACTTCACGATGGGAATATGCAAAAGATTTTCCACGGTTTTCATCAACAAATCAGGCCCGCCATAGGCATGGGCATGGGCGATTTTTTCCTTGCCCCGCCCGGGAATCTGGGCGTAGGTGTCCCTGGGGATGGAAAGCAGGCTAAATTCCCCGCCATCGGGGTCCACGAAGGCCACCATGATGGTGTCCGCCCTGGACGGTTCCCGGTTGCGCTGGTCGGTGCCGATGAGCAGGATGGCCACCCGCCCGTCCCTGGCCTTGCCCCCTTCTGCCGGATTGCCCGGTTCGCCGGGGGGTGTGATGATGGGCAGGTTTCCCAGGAAACCGGCGGATTTTTCATAGGCCAGATAGGCGGTGCCGGCGAAAATGCCCAGCATTGCCACCACCAGCAAAAGGCTGGTCAGAACGGACCCCGGCCCCTTCCTTTTCTTCCTGCTCCGGCTGCGGCGGTAGCTGCCGGAGCCCCAGAAGTCTTCATAATCGAACTTGTGCGTGTCCCCCATAATCCACCTCCCTGCCCTTACGGGGTTTGGCCCCTGTCCAGGCATTGCCCCATCATAGACGCCCGGGTACGGGGTTTTGTTCCCGGGTATTTATTGTTTTTACGGGTACACGGTGACCCGGCGGCTGGCGTCATCCCAGTCCACCCTGGCCCCCAGCAGTTCGCTGACCAGGCGCAGGGGCACCACGGTGCGGTTATTGACCAGCTGGGGCGCGGAGTCCAGATTGACGGCCTGGCCGTTTAAATAGGCGGTGGTGCTGCCGATTTGCAAAAAAAGGTGCTTGCTGCCCAGCCTGTAGGAAACGGTGCGGGTATTGCCGTCCCAGCCCACCTGCGCCCCCAGGGCCTCGCCGATAAACCGGAAGGGCAGCATGGTGCGGCCGGCGCTGTTAATGAAAGGGGCCACTTCCAGGGTGCGGGGATAAACACCGATGTATGCAATACGATGGCCGATGGTCAGGGCCACTTCCAGGCGGTAGCCTTCCTTCAGGGCCGCCACCCGCCTTTCCAGGGATACCACCCTGGCGGAGAGGTCTGCAACCTGGTTAGCCAGGGGAGTGAGGCCCTCCGCCACCCGCAACTGGACATAGCTGCGGGTGACCAGGGGGTCCTCCTCCGAGCCTGGCGGGGCCGCCCACACAGCGGCCAAAAGAAACAAGGGCATTAGAAAGGCAATGGGGGGAAGCAGTCCGGTGGCAGCCAGGCTTCCCCACCTGCGTTTTTCCACCATGATCAAAACCTCCGGAAAGCCAGGGGGCTACACCTTGGCGACGGCCCCCTGGCGTTGACAGCTTGACCGGTATGCCCTTTTTACTTCGACGGCATTACCCTTTTTCCTGTGCTGGAGTTGACAAAAATCCCTGGGAACAGAGGAAAAAATCCGCCAGGGGCACAATGCATATTAATCCTGCAAAAATTTTTGTGCAATGGCGCACTTCCAGAAGGATTTTTAGCGGTGGTGTGGAATAAGATATACCGGAAGCATTTAAATGGAATTGCTTGTTACATAGTTCACTAGCAACAAGGGGACGTTCCGGGAAGGTGAAGGCGGTTGATAACAGGGACTGGACACCGGAAGGGAGGATTGACAATGAAGGAAAGGCTTACCCTGCTGGAAAAGGAGCGGCTGGCTCTGCTGCACCAGTGGTCCCATGCCAAGGGTGGCGAGAAGGCCAAAATTTTAGTGAAGATTATGGACATTGACGAGCAGTTGGGGCTGAACAGGGCGCCTGTCACCCCGGCGCCGAAGCGCCGCAAGGCCATTTAGTAACCGGCGGGCGCCGGCTGCCAGACGCCCGGTAAAGGACCCCCGTCGCCAGTCAGCTGATCCAGGACGGAATCCAAAAAAAGCTGGCTGACCTCTTCTGCCGGCAGGCCCTGCCAGCACACCGGCGTGGTTGGGGCAATGACCTTGGGGATGGCGGCGGTGTCCACATTACGGGCTATGCGGTAATGCAGCAGCAGATTTTCGGGGTGGAGGGAGAAATCCGTTTCAATATGCCGGCGGAAGGCCAGCACCAGCCCGGGGAGGTGGACAAAAAACACCTGGGGCCGGGTGAATTCGGCCATGAGCGCCCCCAGGATAAGGGAGTCCCGGGGACCGGCCGGCATGGTGAACAGGTTTTCTATTTCCACTTCTTCGCCCTCCACCACAATGGGGCGGATAAAACCCTTCAATTCCGACAGCACCTGGCGGTCCACCCGCACATGGTAGGATATATCCACTCCCAGGGCCTTACCAAGGGCTGCTCGAACTTCCGTAATACCCCCTTTTTCCATCATCCGGGAAAGGGGGTATTTTTCTCCCTCTCCGCCGGCAAACAGGGTGTCCACCGGGAAGAACACCGCGCCGGAACGGTAACCAAAGCGGTGGTTGATGCTGTAGACGGAGGCCATGATCAATTGCGGCCCGTCCGTTCCCAGAAACAGGACGTTCAGGTTGCCCTTGGGGGCGGCGTGGACATCCCTCCCCGGGACATGGCCGGCCAGGACCAGGGTGGCCAGAAGCAGAACCGCAAGCCTTAAAAGGCCCAAAGGGTGCGTACCCCCCCAAACATATTCACCATCACAGTGTCCCCGCCCACGGCATGGCATTATGCATCCCCTTTTGGCGTGCAAAACCCTGCTTATGAACAGCAGGGGTTTTGGATGGCCGGTCAACCCACCTTATGGCCGCCGCCAGTGTTGATGGACTGCAGCACATGCAGCATGGACAGGGCCTTGCCGGTACCCAGGGCCACACAGCTAATGGCGTCCGGCGCTACGGTAACCGCCAGGCCGGTGCGCTGGGCCAGCAGCCGGTCGAAGCCTTCCAAAAGCGACCCGCCGCCGGTCATGACGATCCCCTTGTTGATGATGTCGGAAGCCAGTTCCGGCGGGGTTTTTTCCAGCACCTCCTTGACTGCCCCCACCACCGCCTCCACCGGTTCCTGCATGGCTTCCCAGGCATTGTCGGAGGTGAGGAGAATGGTCTTGGGCAGCCCGCTGACCAGGTCCCGGCCGCGAATTTCCATTTCCCGCTCGCCGGCCTTGCGGGCGGGATCGGCGGTGCCGATGGCGATTTTCATTTCCTCCGCCGTCCGCTCCCCGATCATTAAATTATATTTCTGCCGCACATAGCGGACAATGGCTTCATCGAACTTGTCCCCGCCCACCCGCAGGGATTTGCTGGCCACAATGCCGCCCAGGGACAGCACCGCCACATCGGTGGTGCCGCCGCCGATGTCCACAATCATGGAGCCGCTGGCATCGGAAATGTCAATCCCCGCTCCCAGGGCGGCGGCCAGGGGTTCCTCAATAAGATAGGCCTGTTTGGCGCCGGCCTGCATGGCGGCCTGGCGCACCGCCCGTTCCTCCACACTGGTGACCCCGGCCGGAATGCAGATCATCACCCGTGGTTTAAAAAACAGGGTCCTGCC
>DDKM01000062.1:16714-21060 GCA_002339345.1 Firmicutes bacterium UBA2598
ATGACGCCTTCCCGCAGGGGACGGATGGCCACGATGTTCCCCGGGGTGCGTCCCAGCATGCGCCGGGCTTCCTCGCCCACGGCGAAGATCTGGCCGGTGGTTTTGTCGATGGCCACCACCGACGGTTCATTGATGACGATGCCCTTACCCTTCACATAAACCAAAACACTGGCCGTTCCCAGGTCCACCCCGATGTCCATCCCCCACCCGAAAAACATTATCCCAAACCCCTTCCCCGTGCCGGAATTTTGGCCGCCACCTTTGCCGGCGCCATGCCGCCCCATGGCTTGTCCCATGTGCATGGAAAAGGCCGAAGGGCTTCGATGGCATATGGTCCTGGGGATGATCTTTCAACAAGAGGGAACAAATTCCTGCCCGGCCTCAGGAAACTTGTATGTCCTTATATTTTTTACGGGTAGCCTCCCCACCGCGGATGTGGCGCTCCGCTTTGTTCAATTCCAAAACGTGGCGCACCCGTTCCGCCAGTTCCTCATTGATTTCCGGCAGGCGCTCGGTGACATCCTTGTGCACGGTGCTTTTGCTTACACCGAACACCGCGGCGGTCTGGCGCACCGTTGAGGAACTTTCCAGAATGTAATTGGAGATCTCCAGCACCCGCTTGATGATGTACTCTTGCATGGGGCGGCCTCCCTCTTTTGGCATTTTCCTTTACATTTTATGAGGGGGGCCATCAAAAAAGAACGCCCGCCAGGGCGGGCGCACACTCTGTCTCAAGCTTGGGCGCAGCGCCGGTCTTGTTGCTCTTTTGGCTTTGGTAGTGAGCTACAATGTACTCTACAAGCAATGGGTGCATTTTTTTACTGTGACAATCCTTTTTTTCAAGGCAGGGCAGGTTTGCTAAACAAGACTTAATTTTCCTTCTGCTTCAACGCCATCCCGATGAGCTTATCCCCATGATCGGCCATGAACAGCGGGATATTCAGCAGGTCGTCGTCCAGCCGCAGATTGTCCAGTGAAAAACGGACACGGAGTTTCGCCTTGTCGCCGTATTTTTCCTTAAACTTCTTCAGGCTTCTGCTTTCCACATTGCTTTCCGATTTAACCTCAACGGGCAAAATATCGTTTTCTCTTTGGATTAGAAAGTCAACTTCATATCGTGGATTGTCCATCGTCCAATACCGGGGCATGGCCTCAAACTGGTTTCTCAACGCCTGCAGGACATAATTCTCGCTGAGCGCTCCTTTAAACTCCACAAACAGGCGGTTGCCCTCGCCGAAAGCGGAAGGCGCCAAAAGGGACAGACGGCGCAAGAGCCCCACGTCCACCAGATACAGCTTGAATGCGGACAAATCGTCATAAGCTGAAATGGGCAGCCCCGGCGCGCTGCTGCGGTATATCTTATAAGTCAGGCTGGCATCGCAAAGCCACTGCAAAGCATCCTCATATTCCCTGGCCCGGGCCCCTTCCTTAACGGCTTTATAGATAAATTTTTTGTTCTCCCTGGCAAGCTGAGAAGGTATTGACTTCCAGATGAGGGATATCTTAGGAAATTCCTTGGGGTCAGGATGCTTGGCAAAATCCCGTTCGTAGGCCCCCAGAATATTGGACAGCACCTGCTGCATCTGCTCAACATCCCGTTCTTCCGTCCAGGAACGGACGGATTCCGGCATCCCACCGGTCACGAAATACATCTTCAGCTTTTCATAAAGGGGATTGTAGAAAGCATCCGGAATTGGCTCGATCCGGTCTATGCTGTCCATGTAAGAGGCAAAATTGCCGTCGCCGTTGGCCATTAAAAATTCAGTAAAAGTCATAGGATTTATCTCCAAGAAATCTACCTTGCCAACAGGAAATGAGGCCGGCTTGGAAAGCGCAATGCCCAAAAGGGATCCTGCGCAGGCTACATGATAGTGGGGTGTGTTTTCGCAGAAATATTTGAGTGTATTCAGAGCATTAGGACATTCCTGGATCTCATCGAAGACTATGAGGGTGGCCTCCGGCTTATTCGGCTTGATGGTTTGACCGCTTGCCATCATCAGGTTTTGCAGGATGCGTTCGACATCCTTTGTGTTTTCAAAAAACTGCTTGTATTCCGGATGCTCGTCAAGGTTAAAATAGGCGATATTTTCATAATAGCGCCTGGCAAATTCTTTCAGCAGCCAGGTCTTGCCCACCTGCCGGACACCCTTTAATATGAGCGGTTTCCGGTGCCTGGAGTTTTTCCAGCGCAGCAACTCCTGCATAATCAGCCTTTCCACGAGATCACCTCCGGAATATCACATTTTTATACATTTTTTGCGTCATTAAATCACACTATTATATACTATTATAGCCGCATTTCCAATATCAGTAAAGGCCATCACATTATTTTTGAGCATTTTGTTTTCGCATAAAACAAAGGCAGGTACCCTTGCACTGGGGCGGCCATCAAAAAAGAACGCCCGCCACGGCGGGCGCCTACCGGCTGTTTATTGGAGGGCCATGGCGGGATCCACGGGTTTGCCCTCGGCCAGCACCTCGAAGTGGAGGTGGGGCGGTTCCGCCACCTCATCCAGTCCCGGTTCGCCGACAGCCCCGATGACCTGGCCCTTTTTGACCTGATCACCCTGGGCCACGTCCACCCGGCCCAGATGGGCGTAGCGGGTGGTGTAGCCAACGGGGTGTTCGATGGTCACCCGGTAACGGTAGGCCACACCGGATTCCACCCTGGCCACCACGCCGTCTGCCGCCGCCATAACGGCGGTACCCACCGCGCCCGGCAGGTCGATGCCGGTGTGCAGGCGGTAATCGGCATGGGTGGGAGAGTAGTTAAAACCATAGGGCCGGCTGACCTTGGCGTCCAGGGGCAGGGCCAAAAAACCCCGGGGGAGTGTGCCGGTGCCGGACTGGGTGCCTGATGGACCGGCCGCACCCTGGAGGGTGGCTTCACCGGGGCGTACCGCCGTCTTGCCTGTGGTGTTCCCCCTTTGGATACCGGCAGCGGCCTGGGCTTTAGTATCCGTACCGGGGCCGGAGCCTGTCTGGGTGCCGGCTTTGGCGGTGATGGTTTCCCCGGCCTGGTCCACGGCAGTGGTCTGGGGTGCAGTCCCAGGTTGGGCGGAGGACACCGGGGTATCACCACCCCTTCCACCGCCACTGCCGCCGGGATAGGTGGAACTGCCGGCCGGGCTGGGGTCCATATCCACCAGCAGGCCTGGCCTGACCGGCGGCCCGGCCGGTTTTTCCGTCTCCACCTGCACCCTGGCCAGTTCCCGCATGCCGCGGAAAACAGCGTCGTTGGTCACCATATACACACTGGTCGCTGCCAGGGTAATGGCCAAACCAACCCAGTACCAGCGCCGGCGCAACATCGCCAGGCCATAAAGAATCCCCCCCCGCCAGGCCGGCCAGCGGGTATTCAGGGCCTGGGCGACGGACTGCCGGTGCCTTGACATGGACTGCCAAAGGGACTGCCAGCGACCGCCCTTGCCAAGGGAATTAATAAGGGCTGAAGGCTTGAACAAATTGCATCACCTCAGCCCTAGTTATTCCCCAAATTATGGTATTTTTAGTCAAGCTGGGAGTATGTTATCACCCTCAATCAGCCGTTTTTTGCGATCACCCAGGGGTACCTGCCCCAGGATCAGGCTGGTCAGGGTGCCTGCCCGGCGGGTGTCCCCTACCATGGTAAAGCCTACCAGGCGGTCACCGGCAAAGACCAGCTTACGGTAATTATTCCTGGCAGCATCCTTCCAGGCATACCCTTCGTAACCGTGGCCATCAACCCTGTTCAGACCGGCGGTAATGGCGGACAACCCGTAGAAACTGGCGGAGTTCATGGCGATGGAACCACGGTAGGGCCGTCGCTCCCCGGCCATGTTATAACCCGCCGACTCACCCTGGGCGGCGGCATTGGGCCAAATGGCGTTGATGGCAGGCTCCCGGCGCAGCAAGTCGTAGCTTTCCGCCACGTCTCCGGCAGCATAAACCCCCGGAACACTGCTCTCCAGGTACTGGTTGACCAGGATGCCCCGGTTGACCGCCACCGGCGTTCCCCGGAGAAAGTCGATGTTGGGCATTACCCCTTTACCCACCACCACCAGATGGGCGGGCAGCCTGGTACCACCGGTGAGTACCACGCCGGTCACCTCGCCTGTGGCGGAAACCTCTACCTCCGCCACGTCGTGCCCCAGGTAAAACCGCATCCCGTGTTCCTCCAGGTGCCGCTGTAAAAGCCCCGCCGCCACCCCGTCCATCACCTGGGAAAGGATGCTGGAAGAGCTGACCACCACCGTCACCTGCAATCCCCGTTCCAGCAGGCCATAAGCGGTTTTCAGGCTGACCAGGCCGCCGCCCACCACCACCGCCGGGGCGCCGGCGGACGCCCGGCGGCTGATGGCCCGGGC
>DDKM01000062.1:21375-21750 GCA_002339345.1 Firmicutes bacterium UBA2598
GCCCGGCGGCTGATGGCCCGGGCATCCTGCAAGGTCCTGAGCCCGTACACTCCCCTGGCGCGAATTCCTGGAACATCGGGGAAGACCGGGCGGGCGCCGGAAGCTACCAGCAGCCGGTCGTAGGTAACGGTGTCTCCGCCGGTGCAGTATACCCTGGCGGCCCCGGTATCCACTCCCTCCACCCGGCAGCGGTACCGGATGTCAATACCGTTACTTTGGTAAAAATCCGGGGACCGGATGGCCATGTCCTTTTCCGCAACCAGGCCGGCAATAAAATAAGAGGTAAGGCACCGGGAATAGGCAAAAACCTCCTCATCGGTAAGCATGGTGATGGCATCGGCCGGGCGGGTGCGGCGGATGGCCTCCGCCGCAAAT
>DDKM01000062.1:22092-22375 GCA_002339345.1 Firmicutes bacterium UBA2598
CCCCCGCCGCACTGTTGCCAATTATGACGTGCCGCATCTTTTTAGCCCCCTACAGGCCAAGCTTGCGGCGCTTGTCCTTCAGGTGGGCGATGATGCCCTCGGCGGCCTTGTGGGGGTCGGTCTCCACATAGAATTTCCCGCCCACCAGTTCCTCCAGGCCCGCGGTCAAGAGCTTCACCACCTCGGCACTGCCCAGCACCGGCGGCACCACGCCCAGGTGGGTAAAGATGCCCAGGGCCACCGCCCAGGTGCCGATGGACAGCGCCTTTTCGTGCTGCAGTTC
>DDKM01000062.1:22702-22833 GCA_002339345.1 Firmicutes bacterium UBA2598
AGCGCCTTTTCGTGCTGCAGTTCGGGAGCGGAAGCAGCTACCGGCAGGTCCTTCACCGGCACCTGCAGGTAGCCGGCCAGGGCGGACACCAGGTCGGCCACCCGGGAGTTATCCAGACAGCTGCCCATGTG
>DDKM01000109.1 GCA_002339345.1 Firmicutes bacterium UBA2598
GGGCGCTGGTGGGGGAGGGCCGGGTGGGGGACTTGCGGCTGGTGCTGGTAAAACCCCAGACCTTCATGAACCTGTCCGGCGAGGCGGTGGTACCGCTGGCCCGCTGGTACCGGATCACCCCGGCGGATTTAATTGTGGTGCATGATGACATTGACTTGCCGCTGGGCCGCCTGCGGGTGCGGCCCGGCGGGGGGGACGGCGGCCAACGGGGTGTCCGCTCCATCACCGGTCTTTTGGGTACCCGGGACTTTATCCGGGTGCGCATCGGCGCAGGCCGCCCGCCGGAAGATATGGATGCGGCGGACCATGTACTGGCCCCCTTTACTGATAAGGAATGGCCCCTGGCGGAACAGGCCATCCTCCGGGCGGCGGAGGCGGTGCGGGCCCTCTTCACCCTGGATGTGGAGACGGTAATGAACCGGTACAACTGTGACATTACCCGGGACCGCCGGTCCGTAGCGGGAGAAAACGTATCAGCGCGAGAAAACGAAACATAAGTACTGGGGACAGCGGGGTACCCCACCGCTGCTGGAGACCGAACTTGCATATGCCCTTGGCGCAGGTTATTTTGGTAAATGGAAGGAGCGGACATGAGGGTTGTTGTGGCAGGGTTGCTGGCGGCTGGGGCGGCCTGGTTGGCCAACACCTGGCTGGAGACCCGGTACGGGGAACGGGCCCTGGTTTTTGGAACTCCCCTACTGGAAGAACTCTGCAAGACGGGAGCGGCGCTGCTCATGGGGGCACCGGTGCTGGCGGTGCATTTCCTGTTCGGCACGGTGGAAGCGCTGGTTGATCTGTTGCCGGCAGGCCGGCGGGGATCCCTGCGGGCGGGTGCGGTCAGTCTTCTGGGACATCTTTTTTTCGGTGCCGTGACCATGGGGGTGGCTGGCCTGGCGGGGTCCTGGTGGATTGGCATGGCGGCGGCGGCGGTGCTGCATATGGGTTGGAACAGCCTGGTAGCCGGACTGGCCGGTACCGGCCGCCGGTCTTGACCGGACAGCTGGATAACGGGTATGATTAGGTAGACCATGGGGGTCCGTGCGGGCGCCCATTCTTTGGCTTTGTGCGGGGGTGGAAATATTTGCAGCATACAGGACTGGTCAACGCTCTAAATACAAATGGTACCATCACCTCCCTGACCGGGTGGGTGTTGCGGCGGGAAAACCCGCTGGTTTACGGCCTTTCCGGTAGCCAGAGCGCCATGTGGCTGGCCGGGCTGTTATCCCATACCGGGCATTCAATGGTGGTGGTGACTGCCGGGCCGGAGGAGGCCCGCCGTCTGGTCGCGGACCTGTCCGCCTTTCTGCCGGAAGGGGAGGTGGCCTATTTCCCGCCTGCGGAGGTGCTGCCCTTTGATGTCCTGGCCAGCAGCACCGATTTGGCTGCCCAGCGGCTGGCGGTGATGGAGGGCGTTTTACAGGGACGGATCAGGGCGTTGGCGGTCCCGGCGGTGGCCCTGGTACAGGACCTGCTGCCACCTGGGGTGTGGCGGCAGACAGAGGTATCCCTGGCGGTAGGGGATACGGTGGTCTGGGAGGACCTGCTGGCCAGGCTGGACCAGCTGGGCTACCAGCGGGCGGAGGTGGTGGAAACCCCCGGCCAATTGGCGGTACGGGGTGGTATTATTGACCTGTTTCCCCTTACCGCTCCCTACCCCTACCGGGTGGAGTTTTTTGACGATGAGGTGGATTCCATCCGTGATTTTGACCCCGCCACCCAGCGCTCTGGTGGTAAACACCGTCAGGTGACCATTCCCCCCGCCCGGGAGGTGGTGCTCACACCTACCGCCCGCCAGCAGGGTTGCCAGTTGCTGCAGCAGGAATACCAGCACGTGGTGAAACGCCTGGCCAGGCGGGGGCAGGCGGAAGCTGTGCACAGGCTGCAAGATAGGGTGGGGGAAACCCTGGAGCAATTGCAGAACGGCCGTTGGGGAGAGGGTATGTTCCACTGCCTGCGCCTGTTTTACCCGGACGGCAGTACCATCTTGCAGTACTTTAACCGACCGCCGGTGGTGGTGCTGGATGAGCCTGGCCGCATCAAGGAGGCCATGGCCCAGTATGTCCGGCAAACCGGCGAGGCCTTTACCCAAATGCTGGAGTCCGGGGCTGCCCTACCTGCCCAGGCTGCCGGTCTCAAGGAATTTCCAGCCCTCCTGCAGATGATCCATAATTACCCAACCCTGTCCTTCACCCTGCTACCCAGGGAGATTCCCGGCTTGCAACCCGGACGGGTGATCAGCATCACCGCCAAGGCCATGCATTCCTTCCTGGGGAACATGAGTCTCCTGGCGGAGGAAATCAGGGCGTGGAGGCAGGGCAAGTCGGCGGTGGTGGTATTTGCCGCCACCCAGGAGCGGGCGGAAGCCCTGCGCCACATGCTGTGGGACGAAAAGGTGGAGGCAACGGTAGCGGCGGATGTGACGGAGCCCCCGCAGCCCGGACAGGTGGTGATCGCCGTAGGCAGCCTGTCCAGGGGCCTGGAACTGCCCCAGTGGAAGCTGGTGGTGGTGGGGGATGGAGAGGTCTTTACCCAGAAGCGCAAGCCCCGCCCCCGTAAGGCCTTCAAGGAGGGCACCCGGCTGGCGGTTTTCACCGACCTCAATGTGGGAGATTACGTGGTCCATGTTCAGCACGGTATCGGGCGCTATAAAGGCATTGAACAGCTGGACGTGGGCGGGGTGAAACGGGACTACCTCCTTGTCCAGTATGCCGGCGAGGATAAACTGTACGTACCCACCGATCAGGTGGACTTGATCCAAAAATATGTGGGGGCGGAGGGCCATGTACCCAAACTGCACCGTTTGGGGGGCAATGAGTGGAACCGGGTGAAGGGCCGGGTCAAGGAATCCGTCAAGGCCATGGCGGAAGACCTCCTGGCCCTCTATGCCGCCAGGGAGGCCATGCCCGGCCACGCCTTTGCGCCGGATACCATCTGGCAGCAGGAGTTTGAGGCCACCTTCCCCTATACCGAAACACCGGACCAGTTGCGGGCCATCAGGGAGGTCAAGGCGGACATGGAGCGCCCCCGGCCCATGGACCGGTTACTTTGCGGCGATGTGGGTTATGGCAAAACGGAGGTGGCCCTGCGGGCCGCCTTCAAGGCGGTGATGGACGG
>DDKM01000102.1:0-46998 GCA_002339345.1 Firmicutes bacterium UBA2598
CCTCCTTCCAGTATGGTATCACAGGCAATACCTGGCGACAATCCTTGACGGCTACCGCTGGGAGCGGCGGTAACCGGCCGCTTGGGCTTCCTCTTCCGTGACGAACCACTCATCCGCCACCGTCTGGTCATAATACTGGCCGCCGGGAAGGTGGTAGATTCGTTCACCCTTTTTGTTGATGTTCCCTTTAATCAATGCCTTCCCGCTGCTTACCGTCTGGTCCGACGGTTCTGTCACCGTTACTGAAGGAGCATCGGCAGTGTCTGTCCCCGGGGTGAGCTCCAATCCCCATAGGCCCCTGTTGTTTTCCCGGGCCTCCCTTTCCAGGGCCAGGAACATTTCGGCGTATCGCACATTGGGCGGGATGGTGAGTACCCGGGCATAACCCTGGCGGAGCAGTTCCGCATTCAAAAAAGTGCCGTCCGGCAGGTATACGTAAGCCAACAATCGACCATACCGGTCGCGTTCCTGCACATCCAGTTCCAACCTGACCCTTTTACCTTCCACTATCCCTTTGGTAAAGGCGGTGGCCTCCGGCCCATAGGGTTCCACCGGGGTGTTTGGCTTTTTGGTCTCCGGTGTATCCACACCGATTAGCCGAACCGTCTCCTGCCGGTTATTAATCTCCACCACGATGGTATCACCGTCCACCACTCTGGTAACAAAAAATAGCCCTTCCTGTCCCCCACAGCCGGTACCCACCAGCAATAACACCAGCACAATACAATATAGCAGGCACCCCTGCCACCGGTACCCATTTTTGCTCCTGCCCATCCCCATGCTGCGTTCCTCCATCCTGCATACTATGTTTTCCAGCTTAGCTCCTCTTTCATTTTCGCCACCCAGCAGAGGTAGTCCTGCCTCCCACCCGCCGGGACGCGGATCCCGTCCCATCACAGGAAAAACCCGGCACGGGCCGGGTCTTCTGAACGTGTTTTCTACCCCCTGGATATGCTATTGCTGTTGTTGTTGCGGCTGCTGCATCTTGTACTGGGGTTCCTGCTGTTCAATATAGTTCACCCTACCCCGCAAACCCTGGCAGATGGATTCCAGTTGCCTGGTATAATCGTTGAACATCTGCTGGGCGTTTTTGTCCTGGGTGTCCAGGGCAAAGGATTTCAGGTTGGCGGCAGCGCTTTCCAGGGTGGCCAGGGTCTGGTGCATTTTTTGTCCTACGGTCAAGTAAAACACCTCCTGTGGAATTGGTCATTTTAGATTGCCACGTTCCGGCAGGAGGATATGAGTGTTAATTTGTGGTTATTTTGGTAAAAAAATCGGTCAAGCCCCCCTGTGGGTGCCGGGAGGGCTAGCTGGATTTGTTTTAGGCCGGAGACTTTTATGGCACCGGGACGTAGTCCTGGTCAACCCGCAGTCCGTACTGCAGCATTGCGCCAATCACACCATGGAAGGGCTGGTAATCGGGCTGATCCAGCATGGCTGCCAGCTTGCGCCGACAAGCCTCATCAAAGGGAGCCCCGTGCTGCAGATGATCCTGGTATGTATGGACATCCATCAAATAGGGCTGCAGGGGTATGCCTGTTTGCTTTCGCAGGAAATGCCATAGTCGAAAACCGGCCAGGTCAAAACTGCCCCAGTAAACACACACCGCCGAGGCGGTCTGCCCTTCCATGGCCCGCCAAAGGCGCTGCAGCCACGCGCGCCGGCAAGGGCCAGACCCGCCGGCCCAAACCACCAGGGCGCCCGGCATACCCTTTGAGGCCAGGCGGCAAAAAGCAGCCTGGGAAGCTACCAACACCAGCCGGCTGGCGTCTACCCGCAGATTCTCCATTTCCGCCAATACCTGCCACGGCAGTCCCAAGTAGGGCTCAAAGGGATCACTGCTCAACTCCCGACCGTAGTATGAAAACTTAAGGGAACCCGCCAGCAAAAGGGGCTGGGGGGTTTCCACAATTCCCAGTTCCGCCAGCAACTCCCTGGCATCCTCCAGTACCGCCCCACCGGGCAGGAACTCCTTTAGGACCCGCGTCAGGGGTGTTTCCAGCCCGTCCAGGGCCCTGGGATGTCCCAGCACTTCTGTGCTGAACTGCATCTTGGACACCTCACCCTTGACGGTTGCCGCTCCATCCAGCACCTGTAGCAAGCGGTCCAGCTGCCTGTCATCACCCGTACTAAGCCCGGCAGGCAACCGCCGGCGGCTGGACTGGGCCTCCCGGATAGCCCGGATAAAATCACCTACCCAAGGGGGAACGATACCCGTCGCCAGCTGCCACCCATCCATTTTGCCGCCCACCGGCCGAAGATCCTCGTCCAGGCCCCACCTGGCGGACCATTTTTCGACCACAGCGCCAATGGCCGCTTCCTGGTCCGCCCGGGGCGTGCGGTCCGCCAGCCGGTAGGCTTCCACCACATTTTCCAACACCAGCATGGCCTTGGCCAGCACCTGGCCGTAAGCAAAGCCGCTCCAACTGATCTCAATAACCCCCAAGGCCGCCAGTTCCTTGCTAACCCTGTTGATCTCCGGCCGGTAATCCCCATAGGGCTCCAGCCAGTATTCCGGGAATTCCTCCCTGGTGTAACGGAGCACCACCGGCCTGTTACGGCAGCCCGGTTTGGTATAATGCCCGCTCCGCTCGTACCGGTCCAGCAGTTTATCCAGGATCAGTTTCCGGTAGTGGTCCATAAGGCATCCCCCCGTACTACACACCAGCACTGATTTCAGCATTTTCTATCAACACCGCGAAAACCCTTCTTTGGGAGCATATTTTGCAAAAACTAGACTACACTGGCAGGATCACCAGCCTAACCCCATGGCCTCCTCCCGCAAAACCATGATATACTGATTTCGGGTGGTGCGTATGGCGGACAAAACACCGCTGGACCAATTGCGCCTGGCGGCCCTAAGTGCCGGATGTGCCGCGATTCTGGTAGATGGCCGGGGCAAGATCCTGGATATAAACCCCGCAGCCGCAAGGATGCTTGCCATTGACGCCAAAGCGGCAACCGGACAGCATCTGTCACTGGTGATGCCCCAAACCCGGGTAATGGAAACACTGCTGACCGGGAAACCCGTAGAACAGCAACTACAACTGGGGGAGGCCTTGCAGGTCACCGTCAGTTACCGGCCGTTACCTTTGGCCGGTATTGTCAATGGTGCCGTTGCCCTGTGCCATCCTACCGTGAACCCGCCGCAAGAAGGGGAACAGACCAGGTGTTTACAGATGTTGGTGGATATTTACGAGGCTATCCTGGCTGATATTCCCATTGGCATTGTAGTGGTAGACCGTGCCGGCCAGGTGGTCATGATGAACGCAACCTATGGAAATATCCTGGCCATCGATCCGTCTACCGTTGTGGGTCAGCCCATCAGCAAGGTGGCCGGTTTTTCCCGCTTACCGGAGGTAATCCAGGCGGGTACGGCCCGGTTGGCCAGGCGGGAAACCGTCAACCAACAGGAAATCATTGTGACAGAGGAACCACTAAATAACGCCGGTGTGCCCATCGGTGGCATTAGTAAGATCATGCCTGTGGAAGGATACCGTACCAGGGATTTACTGCGCATGTTTGAGCTGCTGGAAAGCAAGCTGATTTTTTATAAAGAAGAAATAAAAAGTTACTGGACCAATAAGTCCCCCTTCAGCGAAATAGTAGGCGAAAACCTCCAATTTATCAAAATAAAGCGACTGGGCGACAAGGTGGCGCGGGGAGATGCCTCCATCTTACTGGTAGGGGAAAGCGGGACCGGCAAGGAATTGTTTGCCCATGCCATCCACCACGCCAGCAGCCGTAGTGCGGAACCCTTTGTCAAGCTAAACTGTGCAGCCATACCCGAAAACCTATTGGAGGCGGAACTTTTTGGTTACGAGGAGGGCGCCTTTACCGGAGCCGCCAAGGGCGGCCGGGCTGGCAAGTTCGAACTGGCCCATGGCGGCACCATTTTTTTGGACGAAATCGGCGACATGCCCTTTAGCATGCAGGCCAAAATTTTACGCGTATTGCAGGACCGTACCTTTGAAAGGGTGGGTGGCCAAACTCCCATTTGCGTTGATGTACGGATCATTGCCGCCACCAACCAGGACTTGCAGGAACTGGTCCGGCAGCAAAAATTCCGTTTGGACCTATACTACCGCCTGTCCGTGATCACCCTTGAACTGCCGCCGTTAAGGGACAGGCGGGATGACATTCCTTTGCTGGTGCAAAAAATCATTGCGGACATGAATGCCAAATACCGGCTGAACATCAAGCGGGTCTCGGCGGATGTGCAAGCCATGCTTGTGCATTACTCCTGGCCGGGTAATGTCAGACAGCTGCAAAATGTCCTGGAATACGCCTTTAACCTGGCAGAATATGGAGAAGAAGAGATTACTGTGGAACACCTCCCCCCCGCCTTTCTCCGGGAGGGGGCACCGGACCGGTCCATGGACCTGGAGGAGGTAATGGCCCGCGCGGAAAGGGAAGCCCTGATCCGGGCCCTGCAGGCGACGGGAGGTAACAAGCAAAATGCGGCCAATCTGCTGGGGATCCATCGATCCGCCTTTTACCAGAAGCTCAAGAAATACGGCTTGAAATAAGGCAAGCATCAACCGGAGGAATGGCTGTGGCCCGTGAACTATACGACACTTTACAAAAATTAATGAGATCCACTGGCGAACAGATCCCCGCCACCCATCCGTCGCCTGGGGAAACCCTTTCCGGTAGTGCCGCCCGCAATGCTTTCCACCAGTGGGCTATCCGGGTGGGCGAAGAACTGAACACCAGTAATATGGTATGGAGCCTGGAGGAAGCCGGGATGCTCCACCGGGAAGGGGATGTCGCCGTAGACCGTTGGGTATACACCACCTGCGGTTTCTGTGCCACTGGTTGCGGACTTTTCCTCGGGGTAAAGGACGGCCGGGCTGTGGCGGTTAAGGGTAATCCCCATTACCCGGTCAACAGGGGAATGGTCAGTTGTTTGAAGGGCCTTTACCAATGGAAGACCCTCCACCATCCCGAAAGGGCTACCACCCCAATGGTGCGCAAGCACGGTGAATTGGTTCCCGTGACCTGGGAGGAAGCCCTGGACACCATGGTGTCGAAAATGCAGGAAGTGATGGCGGACCTGGGACCGGATGGTATTGGCATTTACAGTTCCGGCCAGCTGCTCCTGGAAGAAAGCTATGCCCTGGCCAAGCTGGCCAAAGGGGGTATCGGCACCGCTAACCTGGACAGCAACCTCCGCCTGTGCATGGCCTCGGCGGTGCAGGGCCAGATCCGCAGTTTCGGCACCGACGGACCGCCGGGGTGTTACGAGGATTTTGACACCAGCCAGTGTCTGGTTCTGTTCGGCTGCAACCCGGCAGAAATGCATCCCCAGCTGTGGTACCGGATCATCAAGAATAAGCGCCAAAACGGCGCCAAGCTGGTGGTGGTTGATCCGCGCCAAACCCTGCCCGCCCAGTTGGCGGATGTCCACCTCCAACTCAAAAGCGGGACCAATGTGGCCCTGCTGAACGGCCTGATGCACCTGCTGGTGAAAAACGGTTGGATTGACCAGCCCTTTATTAACCGCCACACCGTGGGCTTTGCAGACCTTTTGGCAAAGATCAAGGAATATCCACCTGAAGTTACGGCGGAAATTACCGGAGTTCCGGCGGAACGCCTGAAGGAAGCAGCCCAGCTGTTCGGTACCAGCCCGTCCGCCACTACCCTTTTTGTACAGGGTGTATTGCAATCCGCCCAGGCCACGGAGGCGGCGTGCCTCATCAACACCATGCACCTCATTACCGGTAAAATCGGCAAACCGGGTTCCGCCCCCTTTTCCATTACCGGCCAGTGTGCTTCCATGAGCCACCGGGAGGTGGGGGCCTCCGCCCATTTGCCCGGCTACCGGAACAGCAAAAACCCTGAACACCGGGCGGAAGTGGCGTGGTTGTGGGGAATACCGCCGGACATCCTGCCATCATCAACCAGACCCATCGGAGCCATGCTCCGGGAAGTGGAAGCTGGCCGCCTGGCCTTTCTCTGGAATATCGCCACCAACCCGGCGGTTTCCCTGCCGGACCAGGCCTTCACCCGGGCTATGCTGGACAAGGTCTTCCTGGTGGTGCAGGATATCTTTTACCCCATGGAAACCGCCGCCTATGCCGATGTTTTTCTGCCGGCGGCCCAGTGGGGTGAAAAGACCGGGGTGTTTACCAATGCGGAGCGGCGGGTCAACCTGGTGCAGAAAGCGGTCCAGCCGCCCGGCCAGGCTAAAAGTGACCTGGAAATTATCCAGCAGGTTGCTGCCTTACTGGGAGTTGGTAACCTGCTGCCCTGGCAAAACAGTGAAGAGGTATTTGAGGAATGGAAAGGGCTTTCCCGTGGCAGACCCAATGACATGGGCGGCATCACATACCGGCGCCTCCAGGCGGAAGGGGGAATCCAGTGGCCCTGTCCCCACCCGGATCACCCCGGGACTCCCCGCCTCTACACCGATCACCGGTTTGCCACCCGGCCTACAGAAGTACAGGTTTGCGGGCAGTGGGAGGATCCAGAAGGCCGGGCCCGCCTTTGGGCTGTGGATTATAAGTCCGGGCACAGCGAGACCAGCCGGGAGTACCCCCTAATCCTGAATACCGGCCGGGTAATCGAACACTACCATACCCGGGTCAAAACCAAGCGCATACCGGAATTGCACCGGATTTCCCATTACCCCCAGGTGGACATCCATCCCCAGGATGCCGATCTTTTTGGCATTATTACCGGTGACCAGGTGAAGATCATTTCCCCCAGGGGGTGGGCAGTGGCGGAAGCGGTGGTAACCGACCGGGTGCTCCCCGGCCACCTGTTCTTACCCTTCCATTTCGGTGATCTGGATCCGGGTGAAGATGCCCACCCCCAGGCGGCCAACCACCTTACCGGTTGGGCCCAGGATCCCTTCAGCAGCCAGCCGCTCCTAAAAAATGCGGCCTGCAAGCTGGAAAGGTTACCGCCCAGACAATGGGACTGACGCCCTATGCCGCCATTGAAGCCTGGCCAGCCCCTTGAAAAGGTCAACATTCCCCATGCCCCACCTCCTTTAAGGCGGTGGGGCTTTTTTTGATCCCCGGTTGATGTCCACGGAATAGGACACGGTTTCCTCACAACTGGACATTACCGCCCCCGCCACCACCCCGCTAGGCGCTCCCGAATCCTTGTGTAACGGTGATGTTAAGTGCACCCACAGCCTTGGCATGCTGTTTGCTTTACAAAGATTCACGATCCTGGTGTTCAATATTTCACAGGTGGGGGGTGAATTAACCTGTGGGCGAAAAAGGAAGCACAGCCCTTTTGATCCTGGCTTTTATAGCAGTTGTTTGTTTGGTTTTAATCGGCTTGATTGTCCGCAACTGGCTGGCCGGCGCGTACTGGGCCGTCAGCACCTACTTGGGCCTGCTATTTATGGGAACGGGGGTGGCGGTATATGCCTGGCGAATGGCCGTGCTTTTTGACACTAAAGAACAAGGAGGTAACAATTGATGGTGGAGAAAAAATCACAACAGCCGGACCACTCCCGGCGTAAACTGCTGAAATTACTGGTAGGGGTGCCGGTAGCGGGAGCTGCGGCCACTCCCCTGCTGGCCGCAGCCAATTACGTCTATCCTCCCGCCTCCTTGACCACCCCGCCGGCACCCATGGCGGTTGCCGGTGTCGGGGAACTGCAAGTGGGAGAGGTAAAACAATTTGTTTATAACAAAATCCCGGCTGCCCTGGTGCGCCTGGATGAAAAGGAATACCGCGCCTTCTACCGTCGGTGCCCTCACCTGGGCTGCACGGCCAGCTGGGAACCGGAAAACAAGCGCTTCTTTTGTCCCTGCCACAACGGAGTTTTTGACATTGAAGGCAAAAACATCGCGGGGCCGCCTCCCTCACCCTTACGGCCACTGCTGGTTTTGCAAGAAAACAACAAAATAATGGTTCAGGAGAGGGGTGCTTAATTTGTTCAACTGGCTGGATGAACGGCTGGACCTGCGCAAACACTGGCGGGAACTGGCCGAACACCCGGTGCCGCCCCATGCCCAAAATCCCATTTACTGCCTGGGCGGGATCACCTTTCTCTGCTTCGTGATCATGGCCATTACCGGTATTTTTCTGGCCTTATACTACCAGCCCACACCGGAGGCAGCCTACCGGAGCGTGCAGTTTATCATGGACGAGGTCCCCTTCGGAGCGGTGGTCAGGAGTATTCACCACTACACCGCCAACTTGATGGTTATTTTTGTGATCCTGCACATGCTGCGGGTATTTTACACCGGTTCCTTTAAAAAACCCAGGGAACTGAACTGGGTGGTGGGAGTGTGCCTGTTGATGGTGGTCCTTGGCTTCGGTTTTACCGGTTACCTGCTGCCCTGGGATCAGACCGCCCTCTGGGCAACCATCGTGGGCACGGAAGTGATGGCCGGGATTCCCCTCATCGGCAAACCCCTGATGATCATGGCCAGGGGCGGGTTGGAAGTGAGTGGCCATACCCTGACCCGCTTTTACGTGGTCCATGTGATGATCCTGCCTGTGACCATCCTTTTGCTCATGGGTGTTCATTTCCTGATTGTCCGCAAGCAGGGCATTTCCGGCAAACTATAACCAGGGAGGTGGCCACGTGAAAGGAAATGCGTCGACAAGACCGACCATCCCGTTTATCCCCCACCATATTTCCGCCGAAGTATCGGTAGCACTGTTCGTGGTGGGTGGGATTTTTTACCTGGCCGGAATGGCCCCCCATGGTCTGGGGGAGCCGGCCAACCCCCTCGTCACACCGCCCCACATCAAACCGGAGTGGTACTTCCTTTGGGCCTTTCAGCTGTTGCGCATGCTGCCCAAACTCCTGGGCATCCTGCTGCCGGGCGCTATCTTTGGGTTGCTCTTCCTGGTGCCCTGGCTGGAGCGGAGGGAGGAAAGACACCCTGCCCGCCGTCCCCTGGCAGTGGGCATGATGACCGGCAGTTTCCTTTTACTCGTTATCCTGACCGTGATGGGATTGAATTAGAAAAGGTGGGAGAAAACGATGGTGATCACCGGCTTGTTAATTAAGACCCGTCCCGACCAGGGCGAAGGGGTAGCTAGACAACTGGCCCAACTGCCAGGCTTAACGGTTTACGGCGTGCACCAGGGCTACCAGGTGATCACGGTCCTGGAGGCTCCAACGGTGGGTGAGGCCCAAAACATTACCACCCAGCAAATTCTGTCCCTGGCGGATGTGGTGGGGGCGTTCCCCACCTACATCCACTGGGAAGGCTGTGCATAATCTGTCAAACTGGCTTAGGGAGGAACAGGCCATGGAACTGACCAGAAGGGCTTTTCTCAAGGCCACCGCCGCCGCAGCCACCATGGCTGCAGCAGCGGGGTGCGGCCCTGTTAAGGAACCACGCAAGGAGACGGCTGCCCGCTTTACGGAACGGGATGTCCAGGAGTGGCGGAAAGCCACCTGCCGGTTCTGCGGCACCGGTTGTGGTGTCATGGTAGGAATAAAAGATGGTAAGATTATCGCCACCAAAGGTGACCCGGAGGCACCTGTCAACAAAGGCTTGAACTGTGTCAAAGGGTATTTTTTGGCCAAAATCCTCTATGGGGAAGACCGGCTGAAAAAACCCCTCATCCGCAAAAACAATCAGATGGTGGAGGCATCCTGGGATGAGGCCCTGGATCTCATCGCCAGTAAATACCAGGAGGCCATCCGGCAGTATGGCCCCGATTCCGTGGCCATGTTCGGCTCCGGACAATGGCATGTCTGGGAAGGCTATGCCGCAGCCAAGTTTTTCAAGGCTGGGATCGGCAGCAACAACCTGGACCCCAACGCCCGCTTTTGTATGGCCAGCGCGGTAGCCGGTTTCATGACCACCTTCGGCGCCGATGAACCCATGGGTACTTACGCGGACATCGAAGAAGCGGATTCCTTCTTCATCTGGGGTGCCAACATGGCGGAGATGCATCCCATCCTGTTTTCCCGCATCACCGACCGGAAGATCAACAATCCCCATGTGAAGGTGGTGGATATCGCCACCCGGGAAACCCGTACCACCGAACTGGCGGATCTCTACCTGGAATTTGCACCCCAGACAGACCTGGCCATATTAAACGCCTTTGCCCATGTGATTATCAGTGAAGGTTTCATGGATACCGAATTTGTACAGCGCCATACCAAATTTCGCAAGGGCAAGGAAAACATCGGCTACGGTCTGGAGGACAACTTCCAGTTTGCCGATGAACCCCAAGACATTGCCTTCGAAGAATATAAGGCATATGTGGCCAAGTACACACCGGAATACGCGGCAGAGCTGAGCGGAGTGCCCGCTGAAAAGATCAGGGAAGCAGCCCGGCTGTTCGCCGACCCCAAGCGAAAAACCATGTCCTTCTGGACCATGGGCTTTAACCAGCACACCCGGGGCACCTGGGTAAACAACCTGGTTTACAATATCCACCTGCTGACCGGCAAGATCTGTAAACCCGGCTCCACCCCCTTTTCCCTCACCGGCCAGCCCAGTGCCTGCGGCACCGCCCGGGAGGTAGGCACCTTTGCCCACCGGCTGCCAGCGGATATGGTGGTGACCAACCCCGAACACCGGGCCAAGGCGGCCAAAATCTGGGGAGTGCCGGTGGAGAAAATCTCCCCCAAGGTGGGCTACCATGCCATGGAAATGTTCAAGGCCTTTGACCGGGGAGATGTCAAAGTTTTGTGGGTGATGTGCAACAATGTCTTCCAGACCATCCCCAATTTGAACCGGTACCGGGAGGGGGCCCAGAAGGAGGGACGGTTCCTGATTGTTTCCGACCCCTACCCCACGCGGTCAACGGAACTGGCGGATGTAGTGCTGCCCACCGCCATGTGGGTGGAAAAGGAAGGGATGTACGGCAACGCGGAAAGACGTACCCAACACCTGGCCAAGTGTGTGGAACCGCCCGGTGAAGCCAGGAGCGATTTGTGGCAAATCGTGGAGGTGGCCAAACGGATGGGCCTGGGACACCTTTTCCAGTACCATGAGCCCCACCTGGAAAAGGCCCTGTGGGAAGAGTACCGCCAGTTTGGCCTCGGTAAGGGTAAGGACCTGGCGCCCTACGAGGACTACGTGCGGGAGCGGGGCCTGTTGTGGCCGGTGGTAAACGGCAAGGAAACCAAGATCAGGTACGCCTACCCCTATGACCCCTATGTTTCAGCAGACGAAGGCATCAAGTTTTACGGCATGCCGGACGGCAGGGCGGTAATCTGGGCCCGGCCCTATGAGGCACCGCCTGAAATACCCGACGCCGAGTATCCCTTCTGGCTGAGTACAGGACGGGTGCTGGAACACTGGCACTCCGGGACCATGACCCGCCGGGTGCCTGAATTGAACCGGGCGGTACCCAAGGCCTATGTGGAGATTAACCCCCACGACGCCGAACGCCTGGGCATCCGTCAGGGTGACAAGGTCCGTCTGGTATCCCGCCGCGGCGAACTGGTACTGGAAGCGGAAATCAACGGCCGGGGCAAACCACCCAAGGGTAGCGTCTTCGTCCCCTTCTTTGATGAGGACCTGTTGATCAACATGCTGACCCTGGATGCCTATTGCCCCATCTCCCGCGAACCAGACTACAAAAAGTGTGCGGTACGAGTAGAAAAGGTGTAACCGGGTAAAACCCGGTAAGGGGGCAGACCTGTGGAGAAGGGACAAAAAGGATTTACAAGGCGGGAAGATCCCCATCTCCCCCGGTCAGCAGGAGATGGAGGCAAACATTCACAACTTGCCCGGTTTGCCGAACGGGCCAGTTGGGTGGCAGGGGGGGCTGTTGCCTACCTGTTCATCAACATGCTGGCCGGCCGGGAGTTTCTGCTGCGTCCACCAGGGGCCCTGGCGGCTGAAGAATTTCTGGCGACATGTGTCCGGTGCGGGGCCTGTGCCCAGGCTTGCCCGTACCGGTCCATCAAAATCGCCGGCCCCTCCCATGGCGTATCCACCGGCACACCCTATATCCAGGCCAGGGAAATCCCATGTTACCTTTGCCCCGATTTTCTCTGCAATCGGGCCTGCCCCAGCGGGGCTTTGAGGGGGGTACAGTCTCTGGAGGATGTACAGATGGGCACCGCCCAGATTGTACGGGAAGAGTGCATTGCCTGGAAGGGGTTGCGGTGTGAAGTGTGTTACCGCCGTTGTCCCCTGATGGGTAAGGCCTTGGTCATCGAGAAATTCCATAATCCCCAAACCGGAGTTCATGCCATCTTCGCGCCGCACATCCAGAAGGAACACTGTGTTGGCTGTGGCATTTGCGAACATGTTTGTGTAACGGAAAAACCGGCGGTGGTGATTGCGAGACCATCCGCCCGGATCAGGGGTTAGACTTATGTCCGGAAGAACCTGGCGGTATAGCCGCAAGCTGGTGCAGATTGCTGTTCTAGTATTAATGCTCTCCCCCCTTGCGGGGTTAGGGATGGTTGCCGGGACATTCAGCGCCTCCCGGATCTTCGGGATCACCCTGGCCGACCCCTTTGCCATGGTCCAGGTGCTGCTGGCAGCCAAAAAACTGACCTTGGACTTTTTTCTAGCCGGGCTGGTGGTCATGCTATTTTATGGGTTGGTTGGCGGCCGGATTTTTTGTGGTTGGGTGTGCCCGGTAAACACCTTGCTGGAATATGCAGACCAAGCCGTTGCCCGGCCTTTTACCACCGGGGGGCAAATCCTGGACCGGCGGTTTAAATACCGGTTGCTGGTCCTGTTGCTAGGGCTGTCCTTCCTGGCGGGACTGCCGGTCTTTGAATTGATTTCCCCCATTGGCCTGTTGATGCGCAGCCTTTTGTTCGGAGCCAACCTGGGACTGCTGGTCATTGCCGCCATCCTGCTCTTTGACCTGTTTTATGCCCGGCGGGGCTGGTGCCGGTCTTTATGCCCGGTGGGAGCGGCCTATGCCATTATTGGTGCCGCCGGCCGGATCAGGGTTAAAATTAACCATGCCAGTTGTACCAAGTGTGGCCACTGCCTGGCCAATTGCCTGGCGGAGCCTGAACTGTGGGATGCCATCAAAAATCATCAGCCGTTGGTTAAATCACCAGAATGTACTAACTGCGGGGAGTGCCTGGACGCCTGCCCGCACCACGCCCTGGCCATGGGCTGGCTGGGCCGCTCCGACCAAAAACCAACCGTCTGTTTGCATAAGGGGTGAAAGTATGGAACAAATGGCGCTGAACCGCCGCCAGGTTTTTATCAAGCTGAAGGAAAAAACCCTGCGACTGGGAATCCAGGAAACGGAACGGCTGCTGGTCGGGGATGACCTGCCGGTCCGACCGCCTGGCGCCATACCGGAAGCGGAGTTCCTGATGACCTGCCGGCGCTGCGGCACCTGTGCTTGGACCTGCCCCCGGCAGGCCATCCGGTGGGAGCAGGACGGCCGGTGGCGTTCCTGGGGCACGCCGGTGCTTTACCCTGTTGAAAATCCCTGTGATTTTTGTCTCCAGTGTGTGAATGCCTGCCCCTCAGGCGCTCTGAACTACGACGGCAGTACCGGCAAGATCGGGGTGGCTGTGCTGAACAGGGATCTATGCTTGGCCTGGCAAGGCGTGATCTGCGGTCTTTGCCGTACCGCCTGTGGTAAGCAAGGCGGGATCGCCCTGGTTGAAGGCCAGAAACCGGTGGTACAGCCAGGCAAATGTACCGGTTGTGGCCGGTGCGCATCGCGATGTGTGACCTTACCCAACGCCATTGCCATCCAGGCGGTGGAACGGACTATCTTGGACCAAGGAGAGAACAGCCATGCGTAAAGATGTAAAAGCAATGATCATGGTGGCCACCCTGATTCTCCTTTTCCTGGTAACAATTATCAGGCCGCCGGACAAAACTCCGCTGGTCGCCGGAGCGGAAATGTTGAAATTTCCCCCGACGATCCCCCACTCCTTACAAAACCGAACCAACTGCATCTCCTGTCACGAAGCTGAAATCAGACCACCGGTTACCCCCCACCCGGAGCGGAAAAACTGCCAGCAGTGCCATGTGCGTAAGCAATAACTCGGGACACAGGAGCAAAAACTTGATGGAAGGGGCTTGACCATGTCCAAAAGGGTTCTGATCCTCTTAAACTTTGCCATACTGGCCGGTCTGGCCATGCTGGGGGCCTTCTCCCTGGAACTGGTTATCCGGGGGGTAAAAAGTTTTTCCTCTGGTATTACCCTATGGGTAGCGCTGCAGATAGGACTGGGAAGCGGGGGTTGTGTCTTCGCTATCCTGGGCATCCTACGCTATATTTACCTTTATGATACCTTTCAGGGCAGGGTAAAAAGACGGATCGCCTTTTTGGAACAAAATGACCCAAAATAAGCCCCCCAAGGAAATCAATGCTATTGAACTGGGCGGCCTGTTGCACGATGTGGGTAAAGTGCTACCCAGACCAGATCCCGGGCCGGGATACTTACATCGGAGCGCGTATATTAAGTGTGGCCGATGCCTGTGGGACGCCATGACATCGGATCGTCCCTACCGAAAAGCCCTCACGCGGGAAAAGGCACTGGAGCAGCTTGTAATTAACCGCGGTACCCAGTTCGATCCCGCTGTGGTTGATGCCTTTTTACACCTGCAGCAAGAAAAAGCGCCCCTTCCCAACACCAAATACCATAACTAGACGGCATATATCCAAACGCAACGAAGTAGCCAAAGAGATTTTCCTGACCTTCATTGCTAAGCACACGGCTACGAGCTGTCACTCTAAGCCGAAATGCGGCCCTCAACGGGATATATAGCGGAAATGATGGCTTCCACCACCAAAGGGTCCAGTTGGGTACCGCTGCATTCGCGTAATATGGCGATGGCCCTGGCGGGAGGCTGGGCCTGGTGGCAGGGGCGGTGACTGGTAATAGCGTCATAGGTGTCGGCCACGGCCAGGATGCGGGCTTCCAGGGGAATTTGTTCCCCGGCCAGCCTGTCCGGATAGCCCGTTCCATCATATCTCTCGTGGTGGTGCCGCAGAATCAGCGCCCGGTCAGACAGGAAATTGATGGCGCCAATTATCTGAGCGCCAATGATGGGGTGTTTCTGTACTTCTTGAAACTCTTCCACTGTCAGCTTTCCCGGCTTGTTCAATATCTGTTCCGGCACGCCTATCTTGCCAATATCATGGAACAGAGCAGCCTCCTCCAGCAATTTCAGCCTATCGGCCGACAGGCCCAACTGCCTGCCGGTAGACAAAGCCAGATCAGCCACCCGCACCGAATGGCCGGCTGTGTAATTGTCCTTGGCGTCCAGGGCGGTGAGAAGAGCCTTGATCGCACCCAGTTGGGTGCTTTCATTTTTGGTCATCGACTCATCCAGGCGCCCCCGTAAGGTGTGGATGGCCTTACTCTGGTGATCGATTGTATCAGACGCAGACTTGAAAATCCGGTACAGGGAAAGGTACAAGATCATGAACCCCAAGAGGAACATCAGCCACACTGCATAATATGCCCTGGTTGCTGACCGGTCGAGGGGCGCAATATCCCAGGATATCTCATAGGCCCCAATCACCTCGCCCCGGGAATTCTTCATAGGGGCGTATACCTCCAACACCCTGTCCCTTTCCTTACCTCCACTGCCTTCCCGGTCCAACATCATGACCTCTGCCAGCACTTCTCCGGCAAGGGCCTTACGTACAGCATCCGGAAGCTGGAAAGTACGGCCGATGATGGCATCCTGATCGGCAAAAATGATTTTACCGGAGGCATCCCAGATTTTTGCTCCCTTAATTTTTTCCCCCAGGATTCCCTGGCGGAGCAAGGAGGAAATCTCGGTGTGATGACTTTCGGATATGGTATCAATCTTGACCTGGTTATGCAGCAGCCCCTGGACATATTCCGCAGTTACTTGGGCCAAGATGTTGAACACCTGCCCCCTGATCAGGGCGGATACCCCCAGGGAAATACTGACTCCCAACAGGAAAATGACGAGCAGACTCACCATGGAAAACCTGCGGATAATCGTACCCTTCCTATTCATGCTGCCTCCGTAAAACCTCTCGCCTCTGTATGTGACGTTTCCGGAAATGCATCTTCCAGGTAGGAGAACCCCTGCATACATGTTGCCAACGGTTTCCCGGCTAATCGCGCAGTTCCTGTTTCATCCGCTCGAATTCTTCTCTGGTGATTTGGCCCGCTGCATACCTGCGTTTAAGGATGGTCCGGGGATCCTCACCCTTTGACCCGCCGCCTGGCTGCTGAAACAGCCTTACTACTAACACTGCGATACCGACTAATATCCCGATCCAGAATAGCCAGTTAATTATCATCCAGATCCAGCCCCAAATACCCATTCCCCATCCGGGTCCCCACATCATCATGGCCATACCCCCCTTGTTTTCGTTACAGCACTATTTATCTATTCCCAATGAAAGTAATCACAAACCCCGGGGCCGACTGGTGAACCCCGGGGTCGCTGCAACCACCAAGTTTACCACATACCACGGAAACCGCCCATCATCCCCCCGCCAAAACCAGTGGGAGCGGGGTTAGCGCCCTGGCCACCGCCACAGTGGCCGCCGCCGCGCCCCATCAGGCCCATCATACCGCCAAACCCATTGGCACGGTGCATTTCTTCCATGTAATCCATGTGTTCAATGAGGCTCTGGGCCTGTTCTGCCGTCAATTCGCCGCCTTCAACATACTTGTTGATGATCTGTTTTTTCAAGTCATACATTTGCTTGTACAGCTGGTCAATCTCCTCTTGCTGCTGGTCGGTGAGGGCCGCGAAGGCAGCCGGGACCACCAGGGCCGCCACCAGCAGTACCACCACCGTAATTACAAGGATTTTTTTCACCCCTGACACCTCCTTTCTCCTTGCCTTTAAGCATATGGTACCACCGCAGTGTGGAGAAGGTATGCCCGAGGTGTGGAGAGTTTATGAACTTGTAACACGGTGTACAGGAACAGTAAAGGAAAAGGTGCTACCCTTGCCGGGCTCGCTCTCCGCCCATACCCTGCCACCGTGGGCCTCCACCAGCTGTTTGACGATGGCCAGCCCGATGCCCGTTCCGCCGCTGGCCCTGGCCCGGGACTCGTCCGCCCGGTAAAAATGATTAAAGATATGAGGCAGATCGGTAGGCGGGATACCCACACCGGTATCCGCCACCTGGACCAGGATGGACTCCTTGCCAGATCCTTCGCCCAGTACCCTGACCGTCAACCTGACCTTTCCGCCCTCCGGCGTGTAGCGCAAGCTGTTGGTCAGGAGATTGTACAGCACCTGGTGCAGACGGTCCTGATCCGCACTCACCTGTGGCAGTTCCGCCGGCAGATCCATGTCCAGGGTAATGCGTTTTTCCTCCGCCACCGGCCGCAGTAGCTGGCAAGCCTTGCGAACCACTTCCTTGAGGTTCACCGGACGGCGATCCAGTTTCAACTGCCCCACATCCGCCAGGGCCAGATCCCGTAAATTGTTAACCAGCCTGGATAGTCGCAAACTTTCATCATAAATGGAGGCGATGTGCTGCTGGTTTGGCTCCACCACCCCGTCCAGCATCCCCTCCAGGTTCCCCTGGATGATGGAAAGAGGCGTCCGCAGTTCGTGGGTAATGTCCGCCATCAACCGGCGCCGCATCCTTTCGGTGGCCTGCAGGTTCTTGGCCATCACATTAACCGCCCTGGTTAAGTCTGCAATCTCCCTGCCACCCCCGGTCACCTGTGCCCGCTCCTGGAAGTTGCCGCTACTGATCTGCTGGACGGTATGGGTTAGCCGCTTTAGGGGGTCAGCAATGGCCCGGGAAAGGACTAACCCTATAACCAGGCCGAAACCGCCGGCCACCATCGCCCCCAAGTACAGGGAACGGAATACGGACTGCAAAAACTGGCGCTCGGCGGTACCAAAATAGGCCTCCATCATCATACCCATACCCATTTCCCAGTGGCCCCGCATGTGACCCATGCCCAAGTAGTTCCAGAACTCGTTGGTGATGGTCACCCTGGCCAGCAACGCCGTAACCACCGCGGACACCACAACCACCAGTAGAAAGGAAAGCACCAGCTTCCATGTTATGCTACGCACGGCCGTCACCGGTAAACTTGTAACCTACGCCAAAGACCGTCAAAATGTACGTGGGGTTTTTGGGATCAGGTTCCAGCTTGCGGCGCAGGTTTTTAATATGGGTATCGATGGAACGCTCATAACCTTCGAAGGAAAAACCCTGCACCGCGTCCAGCAGCTGCATGCGGGTAAACACCCGCCCCGGTGACCTGGCCATGGCCTGTAGCAGACGGAACTCGGTGGGTGTCAAATCCAACACCTGACTGCCCAGCCGGGCTTCAAAGCGTTCAAAATCGATGGTCAGATCCCCCACCTGCAGTTTATCTTCCTGGGCCGGTTCCCCGCCTGTGCGCCTGATCACCGCCTTCACCCGGGCCACCAGTTCCCTGGTGCTGAATGGTTTTGTGATATAATCATCCGCCCCCAGTTCTAACCCGATGACCTTATCCGGCTCATCATCCCTGGCAGTGAGCATAATAACGGGAACTCTGGATTCCGACCGCAGTATCCGGCAGACATCAAACCCACCCATCCGGGGCAGCATCACATCCAGAATGACCAAGTCCGGCCTGTTTTCCCTGACCATTTTGAGGGCAGTTTCCCCATCAAAGGCACTGAGGGTCTGGTATCCCTCTTTTTCCAGGTATGCCTGGACCAGGTCTACAATCTTGGGATCATCATCCACGATCAAGATCTTGTGTTGCAAGCCAGCCACCCCCTTGTACTATCCTCTAAAGTATACCGCAAAGCAGCAGAAAAGGACACACCCGCCGTCACAAGGAAGTGGAGGCGGCCAGCTTCCGTTAGCATGCGGGATGGGCATGTCGCCGGATAGCCCGGACCATGATCAGGATTCCCATGAGATTGACGGCAATGCCGATGCTCATCAAGGGATACCTGTACTGGGACAGGAAAAGGGCCGCACCGGACAGGCCGATGACAGGAGCCACATCCGCCAGGTGATGGACGCAACAGGCCACCATGGTGGCGGTGGAGGTGCCAGTGCCGGCCACAGCGGCCAGATTCCCCCCCCGGCTTTTGGCCCGGATTACTTGTTTCAGGTAGACAAACAGTCCCATCTGGGTGCCAAAACCAGCAGCAATGGCCACTACATAAGGCCAGTCATCCACCAAAAGCTGTGCAGCGTGTACCAGCGACCGGGAGGTCAAACCCACCAGGAGCAGGTAAAAGGCCAACAGGCCGGTGGAAGCCAAGAGCCCCATCACCATGGGCCGTTTGCGGGAAATCATGGGTCACCCCCCTTTGGGACCAGCGATATACCCCTAATGATGCTGGTTAGATGATAGGATATGGGTTTGAACGGGTTATGAACAATTTTTGAGTCCCTTATGAAGAATGATTGTCGAATCAAAAAGGCGCCGGAGCGCCTTTGTAAATCTAGCCGGATTTATAGCACCTGCTGCGGGCTAGATGATCTGGGGAGCCTCATGCTTTCGTGAGGAGAAATGTTCACTGGCCATACTGGCGGGAAATGTGCCTCAGGTTCCAGGATTGATCGCGGAAGGAGTCCAAAATAAAGAGATACAGGGTGGAGGAGCGGGGCATACAGACCCCCTTGATCAGCCGTTCCTCATGTTCGCTGGCAAAACGGCGGATATCCCCCTCCAGCGTAGAGAACCGGGTCAGCATGTAATCCCGGATGGCCAGGTTGGCGGTAAGCAGCAGGTCCTCCGTATGTTTGAGCAGGGATAGGGTAGTTTCAAAGAGTTCCTTGAGTTCAGTCACCGCCTTATTGCTGAACAGAATGCCCTCCTTGACCTTGGTTTCCACTGTGGAGTTCAGCTTTTCCTGGCTATCCCGCACCTTGCCCAGGGCTATCAGACAATCCAGGGCCTTCTCGGCCTCCTCCAGGCGGCGGGCCTGCTCCTCCCCGCCCAGCAGCGCTGACATCATCTCCTTAATTTTCCGCTCCAGCCCCTTGGCCTCCACGGCAGCCTTCTCCAGGGGGATCAGGCGGTTTTTCAAAAAGCCCTCATAGGTATAGGTCAGGTTTTCCCGCAGGGCTTTGGCCACCAGGTCAAGGCGAGGTACAGGTTCCATGGGGCTCCCTCCTCGGTGCATATTCTTTAGGTAATGGCAATTATACTGAAATTTCTGTAACTTAACAAGGGGAAAATGCGGCCGATTGGCCGCACCCAAGAACCCATTTGATGGAATGGCCGTGGCATGAAGGACGGACCATCATGTGGCCTTGGACAGGTGCTTCTGCCTTTCCTCCTCCACCAGCGCCCGGCGAAGGATTTTGCCAATGAGGGTCTTGGGCAGGGAAGTGCGGAACTCCACCTGGGTGGGAACCTTGTACTTGGCCATTCTGCCCTTGCAGTACTCGATGATTTCCTCCGGCGTACACTCCTGCCCCTCTTTCAGCACAATGTAGGCCTTCACCGTTTCACCCCGGTAGGCGTCCGGCACACTGGCCACCACCGCTTCCTGTACCTTGGGATGGGTGTACAGTACCTCTTCCACTTCCCGCGGGTAAATGTTATACCCACCGGCGATGATCATGTCCTTTTTACGGTCCACAATGGCAAAATACCCATCCTCGTCCATGGTAGCCATGTCGCCGGTGAACAGCCACCCACCCTTCAGCACCAGTTCCGTCTCCTCCGGGTTCTGCCAGTAGCCCTTCATCACCTGTGGGCCGCTCACCGCCAGCTCACCCACCTCGCCGGGCGGAACTTCCGTCCCATCCTCCAAGCTGACCACCTTGGCATCGGTACCCGGTACCGGCAGGCCCATCCGCCCTGACTTGCGGTGGCCGAAGATGGGGTTGGCGTGGGTAACCGGAGAGGCCTCGGACAAGCCGTAGCCCTCCACCAGCCGCCCGCCGGTCAGTTCTTCAAACCTGGCCTGTACCTCCACCGGCAAGCCGGCGGCACCGCTGATGCAGGCGGTAATGGAACTCAAGTCGTACTTTTTAATCTCGGGATGGTTGATGATGGCTACGTACATGGTGGGGACACCCGGGAAGAGGGTTGGCCGCTGTTTCTGGATGGTCTGCAAAACATCCTTTAAAATGAACTGGGGCAGCAAGATCAACACGGAACCAGTCATGATGCCCAGGTTCAGGCAGGTGGTCATGGCGTAGCTGTGGAAAAGGGGCAGCACCGTCAGGATGCGCTCCTTGCCCTCCTCCATTTTGTTGAACCATGCCTGGATCTGCTTGGCGTTGCTCAACAAGTTGCGGTGGGTGAGCATGGCTCCCTTGGGAATGCCGGTGGTGCCGCCGGTATACATCAACACCGCCAGGTCCTCCGCCGGGTTGATGTCCACCTGGGGCGGCTGCTTGCCGGCATACCTTTGCAGCAGGGCAGGCAGCAGGTGGGTGGTACTGTCAACGGGTACCTCCACCCGGTGGCCGTCCTTTTTCTCTTTGAACAGGGTGAACAGGGTTTTCAGCAGGGGTGGGAAGTACTCCTTGATGTTGGTAACAATAACGTGCCGCAGTTTTGTTTTGGGCCTAATGCGGGCCACCAGCGGGTAAAACCTGGACAGGGTCAAAATCACCTCAGCACCGGAGTTGTTCAGTTGAGACTCCATTTCCCGCTCCACATAGAGGGGATTGCACGGCACGATCACCCCGCCAGCCTTCAGCACCCCGTAATAGGCCAGCAAAAACTGGGGTGAGTTGGGCAGGTGGATAGCCACCCGGTCTCCCTTTTGTACTCCCATGTCCACCAGGGCAGCGGCAAAGGCGTTTGCCAGGGACTGCAACTGCCGGTAGGTGAGCTGTGCCCCCATAAAGGTGGCAGCGGGTCGGTCGGAGAAGCGCCGGGCACTGGCATCCAGCACCTCAAACAGGCTAATGTTTGGAATTTCCAGGCTGTGGGGCACCCCCGCTTCATAATTTTTATACCACGGCTTGGACAAGGACAGCACCTCCCTTAAAAAATTTTACGTTTTGGGCTGGTTGTTGGCAAAGGCGTCCCTGGCCAGCAGAGCAGCCCCCAGGGCCCCCACCAGGTGGGGATCCGGCAGCACCTCTACCGGCAGGCCGAGCATGGTAGCCAGGGCCCTTACCACACCCCGGTTGTGGGCCACCCCGCCAGTCATCACTACCCGGGGCTGTACGCCAATGCGCCCGGCCATGCCTGCCACCCGTTCCGCCACTGCCAGGCACAGGCCGGCGGCGATGTTCTCCTTGGAACTGCCCGCCGCGATGTGGGAAACTACCTCCGACTCGGCAAACACTGTACAGGTACTGGAAATAGCTACCGGCTGGTTGGACGCCACGGCCAGCCGGCCCAGGGAGTCAACGTTCTCCTCCAGGGCCCCCGCCACCACCTCCAGAAAACGGCCAGTGCCTGCCGCACACTTGTCGTTCATGGCAAAATCCAGCACTGTGCCCCCCTGGGCCACCCGGATGACCTTGCTGTCCTGTCCTCCGATGTCAATCACCGTGGCTGTCCCGGGCTCCAGGTGGTACGCTCCCCTGGCATGGCAGGTGATTTCCGATACCTGCCGGTGGGCTTGAGCCAACTTGTGCCGGCCGTAGCCGGTGGCCACCACCCGGACCGGCAGCTTGGCGGGGTCCCCCCCCTGCCGCCCCCAAACCTCCGGCGTCACCCCGGTTTGGGCGGCCAGCAGGCCCTTCAGCAGATGCCAGGCATTTTCCGCACCCCGGTAGCCGGTACGGGTGGTCTCACAGCCCACCACCTTCCCCTGTTGATCCAACATCACCACCTTGACGGCGGTTGAGCCGATATCCACCCCGGCAAAGAACATCCTACCCCTCCCTTCCACCCCGTTTTCTGCAGCAACTACCCGTCCAGGGTTTCCATAAAGGCCTGGATGCGGGTTTTGACAGCCTCCTCAGCATAGCTCCGCGGGTCTGCCATGTCCGCCTCGATGACCAGCCCCGGTACACCGGTCTGTTCCGTTACCATCCGTCTGATGTCGTACTGGAAGAGGGTATAAGGCTTGCACGAACGGTTGGCGTGCATGACAAAACCGTGGGCACCGAAATCACGTACCAGTTCCACCATCTGGGACGCCCGGTAGGCCAGACCCCTGTTCAAAAAAACGCCAGTATAGGTGCGGGCCAGGGCCGTCAGAGGATCATCACCCTCCATGACGGTACCCCATCCCCCGGTATAGGTATCCGCGACAAAACAGGCCCGGTGATCCAAAAACTGGCCGTAAAACCGGAGCAGCTTGTGCCAGATGGCGATGTTATCCCACACCAGGCGGTACCGCTCCACCGGCAGAGCACCTTCCCCTTTGGCCACCCGCCCTGCCAGTTCTGCCTTCAACTCCCGGTAAAAGTCTATGGCCTGGTCCGTACCCCTTAGTACCACTATTGGCGCCATGGCGATAAACAAGTCGGACGCGTTGAGGGGTGAGGGCCGGTGGCGACCCAACAAACGGATTTCACTCCACAGGCGGGAAGCCTCCCGGGATTTGTCCATCACCCGGTTCAGGCGGTCCTGGTGTAGTTTGTGACCAGTGTGTCGTTCCAAAAATCGCACCATCTCCCTTAACTGGGCTGCTGCGTAGGCCACCCCTCCATCCGTCAATTCACCGGGGCTAAAGGGGGTATCCCACAGGAACAAAGGCACCCGCAGGTCCCTGGCCAGAGCCTGGTACCACTTGGTGACGGTACCGCAAATGTTGTTGCAGGCCACCAGCACGGTGGGCCGGGGCAAACCGCCCAGGGGGGCCTGCCGGGGCTCCGCCAGGGACCCCAGGTTACATTTGGCATAGGAACAAAGTTCCCGGCTGTAACCACGGGCTTCCGCCACCTGGCACAAGGTGCCCGCCGCCTGCCGGGATCCGCACAAGGCACCATAATTCTCCGGGTAAACAGGCAGAATACCCATGGCCCGGATAATCTCCACCGGTGCACCGCTGGTGATCCAGGCCACCGGCCGCACATACCTCAAGTAACGGGCCGCCAGGTAGTGGTTGCCCATCAAACGCGGCAGGCGGTTCAGTGTTTGCAGCCTGCGGTAACGGAGCTCAGCCATGTTGTCCACCTCCCTGCAGGCGTTCCAGGAAGGCCTGCACCCTTGTCCGGATCTGGCCGGTTACCCCGGTGTGATCCACCTGTAACTGGAGATGGGGTATGCCGGCGGCTGCCAGGGCCTCCGCCTGGGGAACATACTCCCAGCTATGGGGGTCGCAGAAGTTATCCAGCAGGAAAATCACCCCATCAGCTTTGCGCTGTTTAACCAGGTCAACCAGGTGTGGGGTAAGGCGATCCTGCAGGCTATGCTTGGCTGGGCAGGACAGGCGGTTTAAGTAGCGATCCGCCAGGGCGGCCAGGGGATCCTCCATCCCCTCCGTCACCGGACTATCGAAATAACGGGTGCCGCTGCACAGGGTATCGGCAACCACCTGCCCGCCCAGGTCCTCCACCAGGGCCACCAGGGCCAGATCGGTAAGTACCGCCCCCGCCAGCAGCAGCCGGGGCTGGTGCATGGTTTGTCCTGTTTTGGTGTGCCGGGGTGCTCCCTGACCATGAACCGGCAGGTCGGCCAGCACCTTCTGGAGCAACAGGTTGTGCTGCTCCTTGGGCATCAACATGCCGGCGTGGAGCAGGGTATAATAGTCCAGGGCGGCGAGACCGGCCCTGTTTTCTTCCAGTCGCTGTAACAGGTCACGGTTTATGTTGTAAAGGCGAATGCTCTCCACCAACCTGCCTGAAGTGACAGCCACCCCCGTCACCCCCTCCAAGTCCGCCACCAGGTTGCGCAGTTCCCCCAGCAAGTAGTCGCGGCTGCCGGCAGCATCCAGGGCCACCGGACCCACCAGGTTAGCGGTAAGGCGGTGGGGAAAATTGAGGCGGTAGATCTCCGCCAGGCACTGCATGGTATCACAGGTATGGGTAAAAACCACCCCGGCCAGATGATCCAGGGAGCCGTCCAGCACCTGGCCCAAAAAAGAACGGGCCAGGGTGCAGGTGTTGACCGGTAAATGGCGATCCACCGGGCCTAAGGGCACCAGCCGCGGCAGCACCCGCACCGGAGTAAAACCGGCAGCATGCAGGATTTCCTCCGGCAGGTAGGGGCAGAGGTAGCCTATGGGCTGTGCCCATGGCCCTTGGAAGCCGTCACCCGGCAGGTGGGTATGTTGCCAAAAGGCTTTTGGATTTACAACTAATTCTTGGATATTCACCGCCCTATACCTGCCCTTTCCTGACTGTTTCGAAAATTTTTTTTAGGGGAAAACCCCGGCCCCCGGAAGTGGGGAGCCGGGGCCAAACAACCAGGCTGTATAGCAACAGCCCGCCTATACCACATACCCGCCCGCTTCCAGCACCCGGGCGGCGATACGGCGGCGAATATCCACTCCGTTCACCGGGTTATAGCGGATCAGCCTTTTCAGAGCGGCCAGGTTGGTACGCAATTCATCCCCCTCTGCCATGGCGGCCAGGGCCTCCCGCCCCGCACCTTCCACCAGGGGTATGGCGTCATTGAAGTATGCCAGCACCATATCCACTTTGGCGGCAGCCTTTGCTTCACCCACTGCAGACACGGCCTTTTTAGCCCGCAGCAGAGCGCTCTCCATGGCATAGACCTGGATGACCATATCCGCCAACAGCCCCAGGATTTCCTGCTGGCGCTCCAGTTTCTCCATGTATTTCTGGGCGGCAATACCAGCCACCATCAGGGTGGCCTTTTTGGCTCCCTCCAGGGCCTTGACCTGTTCCCCGAAGAGGGCGGTGTCGGTACTGAAGGAAGGCATCGTGTTCAGCAGGTCCTTAGCTACCTGCTGGGCAGCCTGCACCAGGGGCAAATGTCCCTTCATGGCCCGGCGGAACAGGGTTCCGGGGATGAGTAGCCGGTTCACCTCATTGGTACCCTCGAAGATGCGGTTGATGCGGGAATCGCGGTAGAACCGCTCCACCGGGTACTCCTGGCTGTAACCGTATCCCCCGTAAATCTGCACCCCTTCGTCCACGGCATAATCCAGTGCCTCGGAGGAAAAGACCTTGTTGATGGAACACTCCACCGCATACTCCTCGATGCGGTTTACCTTTTCCCGGTCATCGTCCACCCCCACCAGGGCTTCATCCATCAGACCGGCACTACGGTAAGCCATACTTTCCGTCACATAACCCAGGGTGGCCATGCGGGCCAGCTTTTCCTGGATCAGCCCGAAGCTGGCGATGGGTACCCCGAACTGGTAGCGCTCCTGGGCATATCGGACGGCGTACTGCAAAACACCCTTGATGGAGCCCACACACCCGCCGGCCAGTTTGTGCCGGCCCACGTTCAGGATATTAAAGGCCACCACATGGCCCCGGCCCACCTCGCCCAGCACGTTTTCCACCGGCACCTTGGCGTTTTCCAAAATCACACTCCTGGTGGAGGAACCCTTGATGCCCATTTTATGCTCCTCCGGCCCCAGGGACAGGCCTTCGGTATCCCTGTCCACAATGAAGGCGGTGAACTTTTCCCCGTCCACCTTGGCATAAACTATAAACACATCGGCAAAACCGGCGTTGGTGATGAACTGCTTGGTGCCGTTCAATATGTAATACTTGCCGCAGTCGCTCAACACCGCCTTGGTTTTGGCGGACAGGGCATCGGAGCCGGAGCCCGGCTCGGTCAGGGCATAGGCGGCCAGCAGTTCACCGGAAGCCAGCCCGGGAAGATACTTGGCCTTTTGCTCCGGGTTGCCGAAATATACAATGGGCAGGGTGCCGATGCCAGTATGGGCGGAAAAGCTCACGATAAAGGAACAACCACCGGCCATGGCCTCCGCCACCAGGGTGGAGGTGACCTTGTCCAGGCCCATCCCTCCGTATTTCTCCGGCACATCCACCGACAAAAGCCCCAGTTCCCCCGCTTCCTTCATCAAAGCCGGCGTGGGTCCGGGCAAGTTGGCTTCTATCTCCGGCAGGCGCGGCTCCACCTTTTCCTTCACGAAATCAAAAGCAGTCCCATAGATCATCCGCTGTTCATCGGTAAAATCCTCGGGTGTGAACACCTGAGCCGGGTCGGTTTCCTGGATGAGAAAACTGCCTCCCTTGATCACCTTGGCTTCCCTCCTGTTCACCCAATTTGCTTAAACCCGTTCAAAAACACCAGCCGCTCCCATGCCGCCGCCGATACACATGCTGACCAGGCCGTAACGCGCCTGCCGCCGCTCCATTTCATGCAAAAGGGTGGCGGTCAGCTTGCTGCCGGTACAGCCCAAGGGGTGACCAAGGGCGATGGCTCCACCGTTGACATTGATGCGGCCGGGATCCAGTTCCAGCTGGCGGATTACCGCCAGGGCCTGGGCGGCAAAGGCTTCGTTCAATTCGATGAGGTCCAGGTCATCCCTGGTGATCCCCGCCAGTTTGAGGGCCTTGGGAATGGCCACCACCGGGCCGATGCCCATCACCTCCGGCTCCACACCGCCCACGGCAAAGGAGCGGAATACCGCCATTGGTTTGATGCCCAGCCGGGCCGCACGGCCCTCGGACATCACCACCACCGCCGATGCCCCGTCACTGGTCTGGGAGGAATTGCCCGCCGTAACGGTACCCCGGGCATGGAAGGCGGGTTTTAACTTGGCCAAGCCCTCCAAGGTGGTGTCCGGACGGACTCCCTCATCCACCTGGAACAGGGTTTCCCGGGTGACTATCCCCTGACCCTCCAGCCAGCCCTTGTGCACCAGCGGCACCGGCACGATCTCCTGCTTGAAGGAGCCTTCGGCGATGGCCCGCGCCGCCCGCCGGTGGCTTTCCACAGCAAAGACATCCTGGTCCTCCCGGCTGACACCGTACTTGGACGCCACCCGCTCGGCGGTGAGGCCCATATTCAGGTAGGCCTGGGGCATCTTCTCCATCAGGTAGGGATTGGGGGTGAGCTTCAAACCGCCCATGGGCACAGCGCTCATACTCTCCACCCCGCCGGCCACCACCACCTCCGCCATGCCGCACATCACCTGTTGGGCCGCCAGGGCGATGGCCTGCAGCCCGGAGGAACAGAACCGGTTGACGGTCATCCCCGCCACCGATACAGGTAACCCCGCCCGCAGCACCACCATCCGGCCCAGATTCATACCCTGCTCCCCTTCTGGAAAGGAACACCCGATGATAACATCCTCCACTTCCGCCGGGTCCAGGTCTGGCACCCTGGCCAGGGCCTCCTTTACCACCAGGGCCCCCAGATCTTCCGGCCGTACATCCTTCAACGCCCCGCGGGGAGCCTTGCCCACTGGAGTACGCACCGCAGATACGATTACCGCTTGTTCCACTTTTCCCACCTCCCCTAATTACGCAACGGTTTGCCGGTGGCCAGCATGTGCTGGATGCGCTGCTGGGTTTTAGGATGGCCCAACAGGCTGACGAAGTGCTCCCGCTCCAGATCCAGGAGATACTGTTCCGTCACCACCGTCCCGGCGGTTACCGGGCCGCCGGTGAGCACCCGGGCCACCTTGCCGGCGATGTGGGCATCGTATTCGCTGATGTACCCGCCCTCTTTGAGGGAGTAAATCAACAACTGCAGGTTGGCATAACCCTGTTCTCCCAGTACCGCCACCTTGGCTGGCTGGGGCGGGCGGTAGCCCTTACCAGCCAGTTCCAGCACCGCCTGTTTGGCATCATGGATCAGCCGGTCCGGATCCACCGAGATGCCGTCTATCTCCCGCAAATAGCCGATGCCTTTGGCCTCCGCCGCACTGGTGGACACCTTGGCAGTGGCGATGGCCTCAAAGGCCTTGGACACCAGGGGTTGGGGATCTACATGGAAGGGCACCTGGGTTCCCTGGGCCTTGGGCACCTTGGCCATGGCCCGCAGCAACATTTCCTTGCAGCCACCACCGGCGGGCAGCAGCCCCACACCCACCTCCACCAGGCCCATATAGGTTTCCGCTGCAGCTTGCACCCGGTCCGCAGACATGCAGTACTCACACCCACCGCCCAAAGCCATCTGGAAGGGCGCCGCCACCACCGGTTTGTCGCAGAACTTTAACATCATCCCTGCTTGCTGGAAGTGGTGGACCATCAGGTGCAGGTCATCCCAGTTCTCGTCCTGGGCCTCCATCAAGATCAGGAACAGGTTCGCCCCGACGGAGAAGTTTTTACCCTGGTTACCCAGCACAAGACCCACAAAGTTGCGGGAAACCTCCTCCACCGAGTAGCGGATCATCTCAATGATGTCGCCTCCGATGGCGTTCATTTTGGTGTGAAACTCCAGGCAGGCCACACCGTCCCCCAGATCGATGAGGCTGGCCCCGGTGTTCTGGCGGATAACCCTGTTGCCCTCTTTCAGTTCCTTCAAGTTGATGTATTCAGGGATGGGCACCAGTTCCTGATAACAGCCCTGGATGGGATTCCAAACATAACCCCGCCCGCCCTCTTTTTTATAAAAGGAGGAGCAACCGGCGGCCAGCATTTTGGTGACCCATTGGGGCAGGGTCTCCCCTTCCGCCTGCATGCGCTCCGCTGTGGCCTTCAAGCCCAGGGCGTCCCAGGCCTCAAAGGGACCCATTTCCCAGTTGAAGCCCCAGCGCATGGCCCGGTCCACACTGGGCAGGTCATCGGCGATCTCCGGCACCTTGGCCGCGGAGTAAAGCAAGGTCTTTTTCATGATCTTCCACGCGAACTTGGCGGCGGCGTCATCGCCCCCCACCAGGGCCCGCAGGCGAGCTGGCAAACCTTCCGCCCCTTTGGCGGCCTCCAGGGAGCCGTACTTCACCTTGGCCTGGGGTTTGTATTCCATGGTACTGGCATCCAGGGAAAGAATCTCCTTGCCGCCGGGCCCGGTGGTCTTTTTGTAAAAGCCCTGGCCGGTCTTGTCACCCAGCCATCCCTTTTCCACCATGGCGGTGAGAAAGTCCGGCGGCACAAACTCCGCCTTTTCCGCCGGGTCGCTTACTGCATCCCGCACATTGGCGGCCACGTGTAAAAGGGTATCCAGCCCCACCAGGTCCGCCGTCCGGAAGGAAGCGCTTTTGGGCCTGCCCATGGCCGGGCCGGTGATGGCATCCACCGCCTCCACCGTCAGGCCCTCCTCCGCCATGGCCCGGATGGTGGCCATCATGCCGAATACTCCGATGCGGTTGGCTACAAAGTTCGGGGTGTCCTTGGCCATGACCACGCCCTTGCCCAGTACCTGGCGGCAAAAGGCTTCCATTCCCTGCAGCACTGCAGGCAGGGTGTCCGGACCGGGGATGATCTCCAGAAGGCGCATGTACCTGGGTGGGTTGAAGAAATGGGTGCCCAGGAAATGGCGGCGGAAATCCTCGCTGCGGCCTTCCGCCATGGCGGCAATGGAAATACCGGAGGTGTTGGAGCTGACGATGGTGCCGGGCCGGCGGTGTGCCTCCACCTTTTCGTACAAAGAGCGCTTGATGTCCAGCCGTTCTGTCACCACCTCGATGATCCAGTCCACCTGGGCCAGCACATCCATGTTGTCCTCAAAGTTGCCCACGGTGACCAGTTCGGCAGCTTCCGGCGCATAAAAGGCGGCAGGTTTGGCCTTCAGCGCCCTTTCCTTGCCCTGGGCAGCCAGGCGGTTGCGCACCACGGGGGATGCCAGGGACAGCCCCTTGGCCTCCTCCTCCGGGGTCAGCCGGGGCGGCACAATGTCCAGCAGGTAGCAGGGTATGCCCACATTGGCCAAATGGGCGGCGATCCCCGCTCCCATTACCCCCGCTCCCAGAACCGCCACCTTGCGGATGTTGGGTAACATCAATTCTCCTCCCCTCTCCAAAGGAAAATGAATGATTATTCACTCACATATTATTATGGTTGAGGCTGATAAGCATGTCAATGCCCTGGCATTCCAGCCGCCGCCGGCCTGCCGCTCAACCCCTGTACATGGCCCTTTGCCAGCTGTTTTAGGCCTTTTGCCAGAATTGCACCACGTCCCCTCTGCCCTTCGCCCAATTCTAATAACCATTTACAACCGTTTTTCTCCCAGAAGCAGTTCATTTTATACCTGTCACCTTGTCAACGGCTGCATCCGGCACACCCCCAAGTGGCGGCCACCATGGAAAAACTCAAGGAGAATTTTGCCAGGATTGGTGCCAGGAAGCCGGAATACTGACCCCCGGAAAAACCAGGGTGCCCTGTCAACCCTTTCATTCCGGGGGTTTTGCATCAGGGAAAGAGTTTCATGATAAGATAGAGTTAATATGGTGAATACAATGGTCGGTGAGGAAAACCGATAGGCGAGGTGGATTGGGATGGGCGGTAATGCCAGTAATCAATATCCGGCCTACCGGCAACTGGGGGTAGCCGTGTTGCGGGAAAGGGCCCAAGGGGCCCGGGAACGGCTTACCGCTTGTAACCTTTGCCCCCACCGGTGCGGGGTCAACCGGCTGGAGGGTGAGCTTGGTATCTGCCGTGCAGGGGAATGGGCACTGGTATCTGACTACGGACCCCACTTCGGTGAGGAGGCTCCCCTGGTGGGCCGGGGCGGGTCCGGTACCATTTTCTTCGCCTACTGCAACATGAAGTGCGTGTTTTGCCAGAACTGTGAAATCTCCTGGGGTGGTGCCGGCGAGAAGGTAAGCACCGAGGGATTGGCAGAGATCATGCTTGGACTGCAGCGGCGGGGATGTGAGAATATCAACCTGGTCACCCCTACCCATTTTGTTCCCCCAATCCTGGCAGCCCTGGCGGAAGCATGTGACAACGGCCTGCACCTGCCCCTGGTGTACAACTGCGGCGGCTATGAAGCCATGGAAACCCTGGCCCTTTTGGATGGGGTGGTGGACATTTACATGCCGGATTTCAAGTATAACAGCGGCGAAATTGCCGGCATGTATTCCGGCGCCAGCGATTACCCCGACCGGGTAAAGGAAGCCATCCAGGAAATGTACCGGCAGGTGGGGGACCTGGTGGTGAATGAGCGGGGTGTGGCCATTCGGGGCCTTTTGGTTCGTCATCTGGTGCTGCCGCAAGACCTGGCGGGTACAGCGGAAATCATGGCCTTCCTGGCGGAAGAAATATCACCCCAAACCTTTGTCAACGTAATGGATCAGTACTACCCGGCATACAGGGCACACCGTTATCCGCCCCTTAACCGGCGAACCACCCGGGAGGAAATCCGAAAGGCCATGGCCGCCGCCCGCCGGCATGGCCTGCGGATCTACCGGGATTAGCCGGGGGAAATGGGGTCACCGCCGCCGGCCGGTAACCACGGGTACACAGCCCTAGAACGCGTCCCAGGGAGATCCGGTGTTCCGCCGCGATTTCTTGGAATTTATTTAGTTTGTAATCGCCGGGCCAGGCAGGCCAGGGCGATGGAAGCAAGTTTGCCCTGGGCGGTATCCGCCCTGGAATTCAGCACTACCGGCACCCGGGCACCCAGTACCACCCCGGCCATCACCCCCCCGGCAAAATACATGATGGATTTACCCAGGATGTTACCGGACTCGATATCCGGCACCAACAGGAGATCCGCCCGGCCCGCCACTCGGCTGTCGATGCCCTTGATGCGCGCCGCTTTGGCACTGACGGCAATATCCAGGGGCATGGGGCCCTCCACCAGGGCTGTTCCAAAAACCCCTGCAGCACCCATTTCCGCCAGCTGCCTTGCCTCCACCGTGACCGGCATCTTGGGGTTGACCTGCTCATTGGCGGACAGCACCGCCACCGCGGGCTGCCCGATGCCCAGGGCGGACAGGAACTCCACCGCATTGTGCAAAATCTCCACCTTGGTATCCAGACTGGGAGCGATGTTGATCCCGCCATCTGTCAAAAACAGCAGCCTTGGATAGCCGGGTACTTGATATGCTGCCAAGTGGCTGACCACCCGGCCGGTGCGCAGACCGTGCTCGGCAGCCAGCAGTGCCCGCATGAAGTCGGAGGTATTGACATTACCCTTGACCAGCACCTCGGCCTGACCCTCTCCCACCAGGCGGGCGGCGGTATGGGCAGCCTGTACCGGATCGGGCTGGTGAATGATCCTCTGCTGGGCAAGGTTCATCTCCAGCCGTTCCGCCATGGCGGTGATGGCTTCCCGGTCACCAACCAGAATGGAACTAATCAGGCCAGCCTCAGCGGCTTCCTGTATCGCCTTCAGGGTTTGGGGGTCGCCGGCCGCCGCCACCGCTGCCGGAACCGGCAGGTGGGATCGCAGGGTGTGCATCACTTGTTGATAGTTTGTGTACAATTTCATAACGCTCCCATGCTGCTCTGCTTTAAGGCTTCCTCAACTAGCTCCCAGCACCGGTACTTCCCCAAATCAATAATCCATGGCCTCCTCCTCACCAAGGAGTACCCGGTAGGCTCCCTGGGCCAGGGAGGGCAGTTCATCCTCCCCCGGCACCACCACCACCGGGGCAATGAAGGACACCCGGGGGATAATGTGATCAATAAAATAATCACTATGGGCCATGGCCCCGGTCAGCACTATCCTGTCCACCTCGCCCGCCAGCACCGCCGCCATGGCACCGATTTCTTTGGCTACCTGGTAGGCCATGGCCCGGATGACCAGGTCCGCCTCAGTATCCCCGGACCGGGCCCGGCTGACCGCCTCCTCCAGGTCCTTGGTGCCCAAATAGGCATACATACCCCCTTCTCCAGCCACCTTGCGGAGCATTTCCCGCTCAGTGTAGCGGCCGGAATAGCACAGCCTGACCAGTTCCGTAGCCGGCAGGGTACCGGTCCGTTCCGGAGAAAAGGGGCCTTCATTCAGGGCGTTGTTTACATCCACCATCCGGCCCCTTCGGTGGGGCACCACCGATATACCACTACCCAGGTGGGCCACCACAAAATTGACTTCCCGGTAATGCCGGCCCATCCGGGCGGCTACCTGTCGGGCCACCGCCTTCATGTTCAGGGCATGGGACAGGCTATGGCGCGGCAAATCCGGCAATCCCGACAGCCGGGCGACATCATCCATCTCATCCACCGATACCGGATCCACAATAAAGGACGGAATGGACAATGGTTCTGCCAGCCGGTGGGCCATGAGGGCCCCCAGGTTGGAAGCATGTTCCCCCCGCCGGGCCTCCCATAAATCTGCCAGCATGGCTTCATTCACCCTGTACGTACCGCCGGCCAGGGGTTTTAGCAACCCGCCCCTCCCCGCCACCGCCGCCAGGTGATCGAGGTTAAAGGCCACGTCCGCCAGCGCCCCGGTAACCGCCTGCAGGCGGAATTCCAACTGGTCCACCACCTTAGGATACCGCTCCAGGTCAGCAGGAGAATGCCGGACGGTACGGACCAGCACTTCCCTGACTTCCCTACCTTCCCCGACAAACACCCCAAACTTGGTGGAGGTGTTACCAGGGTTGATGGACAGAATATAAGCCCTTTGCTGCAAAACAAATCCCTCCATTTATCTGAACAGCCGCCTGCCCAGCCAGGGCTGGGCCGCGTCCACCGACCACTACAACCGGCATCTTTCCACCACCCTGTCCTGTTAATCATAAAACAACGCCATTACACGAAAAAACCCGCTCCCGGGAGCGGGTGTCGAAGTTATTCAGCCTTGGGCGGCTTGGGTTCCTCCTTCTGATCCTTTTCTTCCGTATCCGAACCGCCGGTAGCCTTTTTAAATTCTTTCAGGCTGCTGCCAATGGCCTTGCCGATACCTGGCAGCTTGCCTGGACCAAAAATCACCAGCACTATGACTAAAACTAAAATTAGTTCCCAGGGACCAAATTGCGGTATGAGCCCAAACAAAACCCTCACCTCCAGGTGTTGTGTTTCGACAGGAAGGACATTTCTCCTGCTGGATGTTGCTTACTGGATGCCTTTATTTTTCAATTTGCGGACCACATCCCTGATGCTATCATACTCACGATCTGCAATCAGCACAAACTTCTCGACATGGATATCCCTTAAAATATCCCTCCCTCTGGGATCTTGATCCATGTTCAACATTATCTGCCGCAAACTCTCCTTTAGTGACGGGTCCAAACCCGGCCTGACCACCACCGGCGGAATACCAAAGGGCGGCGACAGGTAAATGGTCCGCAAGGGCGCGGCATACCGGGGATTGACTTCGGTAATGTAGTCCAACACCAGGCTGTCCACCGCCGCTGCCGTTACCAGCCCATCCACCACCGCCCGAATGGAATTATCATGGCTGTATGAAAAGATGGTGCTGCCAAAAAACTTCTCCGGGGCCACACCAAATTGCCGATCGATGAGGTATAACGCATACTTATGACCGGTAAAGGATAGGGGATCGGTATAGGCGAAGGACCTGCCCCGCAATTCCTCCAGCTTGGTGATGCCGCTGTCCTGCCGCACAATTACCGCCGAGCGGTAGGTGGTGCTGCCTTTTACCCGGGGGGCCACCAGCAGTTCCATACCGAATTCATCATGCCCTAATGTATAAGCATAGGTACAGACAAAGGCCATATCCACTTCCCCGGCCTTTATGAGGTCATTGACCTCACCGTATGTCTTCCGCTGGATGATCCTGACCCGCATTTCCAGCCGCTCCTCCAGGTATTTGAGCAACTGGTCATAATAAATGATACTCTCCTTGGCCGAGGTAATGGAGGAGATAGCCACCCGCAGAATCCGTTCCCTGTCCTGGGGATCGCCTGTACCCGGTTCCTGCTCGATGGATTTCAGGGAAATGGGAAGGTGCTGTTGCCGTGAACCACCACAACCGATGATCGTGACGGTAAATAACAACAACCCGGCCATTGTGAGCATCCACCGCAAGGGATGCACCTCCCTTCATAAACCTATGGCGTTAATATTCGTCAAAGGTTGCAGTTTATCCTACCGTTCCTCCCCCTGCACAAAATATTTATGGATTGGTGTGTCTATCCGATAACCGCTCGGCGCAATGACGGCACCGGGACACATAGTATACCACCCGACGTGGCTCCCTCACAGTACCGGCCCTTTGACAAACACCATCCGCGACAATTACTCCGGGTGTAAAGAAGCGGCCCAGGGCAACCCGCCGCTGGGTGCCGCTGGTGCTAGCAGAAGACAACGGGGCATACACTTCCCGGCACAGCCTTTCCGCCTCTGCAGCCAACCGCAGTTGACGGCGGATGGTAGCGGGATTATTCAGACATCCCAGGCAGGTACCGTCGGCAAAGGTAATTACCGCAGCCACCTCCCCCGCCTTGCCGGCCCCGCATCCCACCACCTGGCGCCGCACCAGGTAGCCCAGGGCGCCGTGGTCCTTGCCAAGGGGCCGGCGCATCCGTACAGGAACCAGTACCAGATCCGGGTGGAGGGGAAGGGGTAATTCCCTTTCCCTTTCCAGATGGCGACCATACCTCTGTTTCAGAACATCCAGGTCCACGGCGAATAACCGGGCCAGGGTGCTGACGAGGGTCCTGGTTTTGCGGGAATCCACCTGCCGCTCACCTCCCGCAAACAGAACCACCGTCGCATTGCCCCCATCGGTGTCATAGACAGGAAAAAGGGCATTGATTTCCCGCCACCTGTGCAAAAGGTTCACCCTGGCCAAGCCAACCACCTCCTGTCTGGAATTCTAATCGAACACTTGTTCGATGTCAACCCTGTTCCGTAATCTCTCCATGGCTAGCCTTTCCCCCGGACAGGCCGTTTGGACCCCGGGCACTTCCCGGTGCCCAAGGATCCGGGCGGCGGGGATACGGTGCTGCCGTCCCAGGACACCCAGCAGTTCCACCAGGGCTTCCCACTGGCTGGCGGTGGGTAGCCGGCCATTGAGATTCCCGATGAGGGCGATGCCAATCCCCCTGGTGTTCATGCCTCCCGCCCGGCAGTGGGCACCGGGCACCCCTAGGGGGCGCCCCGGCACCACCAGGCCGTTTCGCTGGATGATGAAATTGTAGCCCACCTCCCGCCACCCCAGGCTCAGGTGATAACGCCTTACCTGTGCCGCATCCCGTTCTTCTGCTCCGGTATGGTGTACAATCAGATGGGTGTATAAGAGACTCATTTCCCCTCACCCGCTTCCAGCAAAACCGGCCTGCTTGAAAGCACCCGGCTCCCCGGTATCAGGCTGATGGTTCTTTCCAGATCGCGGATGGCCATGCTCAGATGATCGATCTTCCGCTCCACCCGCACCAGGAGATAGGCCGCCACCACCATGGGAAAACCGTAATTTCCCAACTGGATCAGCAACTCGTCCACTGACTTGTGACCTCCCTTCCCTTGATAGTCTCACTGTCTGCCAGTGCCATCTGGGCTGAAAGAAATTCTAACCGATCAGGTCCCCAAAGGGATTGGGTAGGCCCGGGGGAAACCCCGGGCCGTTTACCTAGGCAAGTTCAATTTCCATTACATCCCGGGCCACCAGACGGGCCCCCACCACTTCCACCAGGCTGCCCCCGGGGGTGGTAAATACCCCGTTGGCAACAATGGTGTTCATGGCCGCCTGCACTTCCGGACCGGTCAACCCCTCCCTGGGGTTTACCACCGCAATGGTGGCATTACGGCCCATTTCGTTTTTAAAGATCATTTCCAGCCGTTTACTCACCTTGCTCTACCTCCTTTCCTTCAATTTACCTCAATTTGCCACCCCTTAGGCTTCAGCCAGGGTTCGCTGGTCCTGCCGGCGCACCTCCACCACCTGGTCGGCCATCAACCCGGCCAGGGCCTGGGCCACCTGGAACACCTCATCATTGGCGGCTTCCGGTTTGACCCGGTTATAGGTGCGGTTGCGCAACACCGGGTTACCAGCCTGGTCTGTTCCCACCTGGACCACCAGCCTCAGACTGGCATCCACTGGAATTCCGATTACTGCCATGTATCTCACCTCCTTTTCTGCCTCCATTGTAGCGGGATGTGGCGGAATCAAAAAAAGACGCCAACCGCCCCGCCAAGGGGTTCCGACGTCCTCCCCAATCCCTATATCCGGGCCGGCGTCCGGAGCCGCCCCCGCCAGCACGGGTTACGATCCTCGCCAGCACGTTTTACCTTCAATTTTCCACCGCCGATGCCAGGAGAATTTCAAGGGGAATTTATGGTATGATTGAACGGAGAATGTGCCGAGGAGGGAATATCGATGGGCGAACTGGTGTACTTGAACGGCCAATTCATGGAATTCCAGGAAGCCAGGGTAGCGGTGGAAGACAGGGGATTCATGTTTGGTGACGGGATTTACGAAGTGGTGAGGTGTTACGGGGGAAAGACCTTTTCCCTGCTGCCCCACCTGGTGAGGCTGCAAAAAAGCGCCGCCGCCATTGAGCTGGAACTACCCTGGAGTATTGCCGAACTGGTGGAAACAGCCGAAACTCTGCTGGCCAAAAGTGCATTGGCGGAGGCCTTGATTTATATTCAGGCCACCAGAGGGGCCGCCCCCCGCCAGCACCTCTTTCCAACGGGAGTGGAACCCACCCTGTTGATGACCATCCGCCGGTTCACTCCACTGCCGGCAGAGTACAACTCGCTGGGAGTTGCAGTCATTACTGTACCGGATAACCGCTGGGGCGGCTGTCACATCAAGTCCATCAACCTTCTGCCCAACGTGCTGGCCAAGGAAAAGGCCCACAAGAGCGGCGCCCTGGAAGCGGTCTTTGTGCGGCATGACGGGCTGGTCAGTGAGGGCGGCAGCAGCAACCTGTTTGCAGTACTGGATGGAACGGTGGTTACCCCACCGGCGGATCACCATATCCTGGCTGGAGTGACCAGGGAGCATGTACTTGATCTGGCACGGCAACAGTATCTAAAGGTGGAAGAGCGGCCCCTTCACCTGGCTGACCTGCGCCAGGCGGAGGAGATTTTCCTGACCGGCACAGTGATGGAGGTACTGCCGGTGGTCAAACTGGACGACCATCTTGTGGGGAACGGCACACCGGGACCAATTGCAGGGAAACTGTGGGATCTTTACCGGCAACGATATAGGGAGGAGTGCGGCATCGGTAACTAACTTCCCCAAAGGCTAAGTGGGCTACCGCCGCAAATGCCGAAACAGCGTCTTCAACCGTCGGGGGACCGCCTAAGGGGTCTCGGGGAGGGAATGGTCCCTCGCCGGGACTTTTTGTTCCTACCACCACTGCTCCACACGCAGGCCGCGAGGATCAGCGGAGGAATGCATTTTTCCGCTGAATGGACATGTAGCAATACAAACCTTCCGTCATTATGCCGCATATATTAAACTACAACGTGGTTTAAGGGGGTATAAGTATAATGTCAGACGGAAAGGGCTTTGTCGGTTTAGGAACCAGCCGGATTTTGCTTATCTTCCTTCTAATCCTGTTCCTGTTCGATTTCCGTTAAACCCGGCCAAGGGGGTGGGTCCCAAAAACCCACCCCCTTGTCGTGTCCGGGAACATTTAATTTATCTTCACGCAGGTTTTTTCAACCAATTTTGGTATTATGTCTAGGAACAATTTTCCACGGGAGGGATCGCCCTTGCGGCCAATGCTTTGGAGGTTGACCGCAATTGTCCTGCTCATCGGCGCCGGCCTATTGGTCTACGGTTTTTCCGACCACCGGGACCCAACTCTAGAGGAAGTCGCCACCAACCTGGCAGAAACCCAGGCAGAAATGGAGGCGGTGTACAATTCCATGGGACAACTCCGGTCCAGCCTGTATTACCTTGGAAAACTGCCGCCGGAAGCCCGCAGGGAGGCTATCCTGCAGGCCAATCACCACCCGGAAATATCCCTGGCGCTCCTGCTGGCCACCATCAGCCTGGAAAGCAACTTCGACCCCAACGCTGTCAGTTCCCGGGACGCCCGGGGACTGGGACAGATTCGCCTGGTAACCGCCCAGGAGGCTGCCAAGCAGCTGGGATTAGGCCCAATCACTAAAGAGGACCTGCACGACCCGGTACTCAACATCAAGCTGACCGCCCATATTCTGGCCCAGCTGATCAGGGAAGCGGACGGAGACCTGCACAAGGCCCTGACCGCCTACAACCGGGGCCGGGAGGGAGCCAGCCAGTTCGAACAGCGCTACGGGACAAGCATTTCCGCTTACTCCCGGGAGGTGTTGCGCCGGACAGGGATCTCCCCCTAGCCTTGGAGTAATGGTGGAAGTCTGGAGAATTTTTATCCCCCTCACTTGGCGGAGAAGCGGTCAATTTTCCGCCCAACCCACCCACTTGATCTTATTAGGCTGGCGCGGGGGAACAGGCGGGGACTGGTCGGGGTAACCCATGGCCACTGCGGCCACCAGTTCCTTTCCTTCCACCCCCAGCAGGTCGCTGATCTCCGCCTCAACATACTTGGGTCCACTCATCCAGCAGGTCCCCAGGCCCCGCTCGGTAGCCAGCAGCAGGACGTTTTGAATAAAGGCCGCAGCGCTCCACAGGTGATCCAGGCGGGTGACCTCCAGGTAATACCTTTCCAAATCGGACATTTCCGGACTGACCGCCGGGCGTTCCCGGGGAATGAACACCAAAAGCACCACGGGGGCCCCGCCCAGGTTTTGAAAATACTGCATGGTAATGTTGATGATCTTTTCCGGGAACAGTTCCTCCAGGTTTTTGCGTACCGAGGGAGCGGCTCCGGCGATGAGCTGCACAACCCGGTCCCGCATCTCTCCCCGCACAGCCACCACTTCCCACGGCTGGCGGTTTTTCCCGGAGGGAGCCCACAGGGCAGCCTCCAGAATCTCCTGCAGTACTTCCTTTGGCACCTCGTCAGGCTTGTACTTCCGGATGCTCCGCCTCTTTTGCATTAATTCCTTTAATTCCATAACCCTTACCTCCTTCCCATATGTCGGCAGTTTTGCTGATCAATTCTCCTAAACTTTTTATTATCCTGCCTGATCAAGGATTGCCTCAACACCCCCTTAGGTTTGCCATTAACTGCCATTTGAAGTATAATCATCACAGACCACCAATACTGATTCCAGGGAGGTGTGAAGATGGCCTATTATAACCTTAATCTTTCGCGTATCAGCGAAAAGGTTTCGGATATCAAGCAGTCCATGAGGGTTTTGCAAAATTATGCCCAGCAGGATGACGAAAAGTTCCTGAACAACCAGGAGGCTATTCGTTCCGCCCGGTATGCCTTTATTGTGCTCATGGAGGCAGCGACAAATATTGCCAACCACCTCTGTGCCAGGGTCCTGAGCAAGGCTCCTACCAGTTACGCCGATAGCTTCTTGCTATTGGGGGAAAACGCGGTCATCGAAAGGGACCTGGCCAAACGTTTAGGCAAAATGACGGGCTTTCGAAATCTTCTCGTCCACGGTTATGGGGAAGTTGATGACCGCCGGATGTTGAACATCATGAGAGAAGATCTCCGGGATCTGGCCCTATATCTGGAGGAAATCGGTCAACTACTGGAAAAATCGGCGGGAGGGACTTTCTGATGTTTGATACCGGAAGCATGGAGAGAGGGTTCGGCATAGAAGAAAAAAGGCACTTGCTGGGTGAAGAGGAACGGGAACGGTTCATCCAAAACCTCAGGCATCGCCTGGTCCAGTGTTCAGAAATAAGGTTTGCCTACCTTCACGGATCATTTTTGGGGGACCTCCCTTACAAGGACGTGGATATCGCCATATTTTACGATGGAAATGTTCCCCAGAACCAACAACTCGACATTTCCCTGTCGCTGGCTGCTGAACTAAGCCATAAGTTAGGAATCCCGGTGGACATCCACTCCTTGAACAACGCCGCAGTCCCATTTCGTTTCCAGGCGACCAGGGGAAAGGTCCTTTTTGCGAGAGACGAGGAAGAACTCTTTGAATTTATGGAAAGAACATGGAGAGAGTATCTGGATATTAAGCCATTGCTGGAAGAAAACCTGATGGATATGGTGAGGACTTGATCCACCAGATAATATTGGGAAGAGTTAAAATGGAAGAAAGAAAAGTTCGGAAAACCAATGGCTATCTGGGGCTTTTATTAACCTTAGTTTTTGTCATCCTGGCAGTTATTGTTTTTCTTAATACCGTTATGGAAGCTTCCCATATTCGCCCATTTTTAACTTTCCTTCGAAGTTTTTTTCCCTGGGGTTGGTTTTTAGCAACAGGATTCTTACTTTTGGGTATCACTTTAACCTCCGGTCTTACTATCGTTCAGCCCAACATGGGCGCTGTAGTGATTTTCTTTGGCGATTACAAAGGTACTATTCGGGAAAATGGGCAGCGGACGAGTTTCGGTCGGTAAATTCCCATATAGAATATTTACTTTGGGAAGCCGCCAAAAAAGCCAAAAGGTTAAAGAAAGAGGAAAATGCGGACATGAACGGACACACGGACATGGGGACGGTTCCTCTGTCTGACACTGCACGGGTGCCCCAAGAAGCCGCTGGGCTTCAGCCCACGGCAGAGTGTCACAAAGAGGGTGGATCACTTTTACGGTAGTATAAGTGGATCACTCTTAAAGTAGCACGTGGATCAATTTTATATTGACATTCGCACTAAAAACCCTTAAAATTCACTTAACAAAGGGGAGTAGCTATCCGGAACCAACCCGGGTTGCCAAGTCGTCATTCCGGCCTAAACCCGGCTTGGCATTAGCAAGTGTTCGAGAGGACAGCTAAAGCGAGACCATTGCGCCAAGTGCGTAAGGGTCTCGCTTTTTACATAGATAAGGCTGGAGATTACCTGCTCGAGAGGAGAAAACCAGGGCTAAACGATTTAACAATCTTTTGTTTCTCCTGGGAAGATACGGTTGCATAAAACAAATACGCCTGGGTTGGGAGGCAAACTAAAGTGTATGAACCGTTGGCTGGCCGTATGCTCCGAAAAAAAATCGAAGCTATTGAGCCGCTGAAACGACTTTCTTGCCATAACATACTTTTTGTTGATTGGCATAAAGAAACCCAGCAACTCCTGGCAACTGTTTTTGGGGAATACTCGTTGGAAGTCGCGCGCTTTAAAAAGATCAGGTTCAAGCCACGATCGGCTGAAGGGTTTTCAGATACCAGGACACCAAAAGAAGTTTTCCTGCATGGATTAGAACAAGCCAAAGCTCTTCTTTTGGATGCCGTAGGTAAGGTTGAATCGTAAAGTTTAACCATCAGAGGATGAACGCCGGGAGCACCTTGATGCTCCGGGCGGAGCGAATAGGAGCGGAGATTAACCGATCTTCCACCCCATGGGCCAGGTCCCCCGGGTAGTAACTTCGAGAGACGTTTTGTGATTTTGTGAACAAAGATTTGCATATTGGCACCAATGTTGCTTTAGACTATTTGCGGCATCAATAAACTTTAAGGAGGTTCCTATCTATGAAAGAACAGGTATACGGTTATTTCATGCCCATAGTAAACCTGATGGGCGCCGGTGCCGCCAAACAGGTTGGGCAACAAATGAAAAAATTAGGCGGTAAAAAAGCATTGATTGTTACAGACGCATATCTTGCTAAAAGCGGCATGGCTGACACCATCAAAGGCTACATCGAAGAAGCCGGGCTTGAAGCCATAATCTGGGGTGGTGCCGAACCGAACCCTACTGACAAAAATGTGCATGACGGTTATGATTTCTTAACTAAAAACGGATGTGACATTATCGTGTCCCTTGGTGGTGGAAGTTCCCATGACTGCGCAAAGGGTATAGGCATTATTGCCGGTAATGGTGGCAACATCCGGGATTACGAAGGTATCGATAAATCGACCAGGCCAATGATGCCTTTAATTGCTGTTAATACCACAGCCGGCACTGCCAGTGAAATGACTCGTTTCTGCATTATTACCGATACTGACCGGCACGTAAAAATGGCCATTGTTGACTGGCGTTGTACTCCCAATGTGGCTATTAATGACCCGGTTCTGGGTGTTAAACAAGAAGACCTCGAGATTATGGCTACTAACGCGATGAAAGACGCTTGTTCTTTAACAAACCCCAGAATTGCCACCCTGCAAGACATAGTCAACATCTATAAAGAAGCACTCTAAAAACACTGCCCTACCGTCCCTCAACGTATCCGGCGTATCGTCCACACGGAGGCGGCAAAAAAGGCCGCAGCGTAACCGACCAGCGCCAGAACCGAAACGGCAGGTACGACACCTCCGGCGGCCAGCGATCGCAGGGCGTAGCTGGCATGAGTCAAGGGCAGGATGCCCACCACATCGGCCACAATGCCCGGCAACCGTTCGGCCCGGAAAAAGGTGCCGCAGAGAAAAGCCATGGGTAATATAACGAAGGTGCTAAAGTTGGCCATATCCTCATGGGAGTTGATGAGCATGGCAGCCACCACGCCCAGGGCGGCAAACAGGAAACAGGCAATACCGGTAACGGCGAAAAACCAGCCTGTCACCGCAATCCGCGCCTCAAAGAAAATGCCGAGGACCAGGATTATCAGCGAGCTTACCAAGCCTCGCAGTGTCCCGGCCAGTACCTTGCCAAGAACGAAGGAAACCGCACTGATGGGCGCAATCAGGTATTCCTCCAGGGTTTTATAGTAGAGGCGGCTCATATTGACTCCGGTCCCGGTGGTATTAAAACTGGTGGTCATGGCGCTTAGGGCGATAATTCCCGGTACTACGAAGTCCAGGTAGGTGCCGCTACCGGTATGAATGTCCTGTCCCAGGCCCCAGCCGAAGGCGGTCAGGTACAGGACGGGGTTTACCAGCCTGGATGCCAGGAACTTCCACCAAGTACGTTTAAAAACCAACATTTCACGCCATAAAACCGTATAAAAATCCATGCTAATCACCCACCCTGCGCCCGGTCAGTTGGATAAACACGTCCTCCAGGCTGGTTTCCCGGATGGTCACCCCACCCGCCAGTTTAACAGCGTGCCTTAATGCCTCTTCGCGTGTTCCGTAAAGGGTATAGTTAGCCTGCCCGCCGTTCAGGGACTCCACCACAAACCTTCCCACGCGCTCCTTCAGTTCCGCGGGCGTGCCCAGGGCAATCATCCTCCCCTGATCCATAACCCCCACCCGGCGGCAGAGGGCCTCCGCCTCTTCAATGTAATGGGTGGTGAGCAGCACGGTTACTCCATCCCGGTTCATCTGGCGTATCAGGTCCCAGATGCGGCGTCTGGCCTGGGGGTCCAGGCCGATGGTCGGCTCGTCCATGATGAGCACGCGCGGTCGGTGAAACAGCGCCCGGGCAATCATCAACCGGCGCTTCATACCCCCGGAGAACGTGCTGACCAGATCATCAGCCCGGTCAACTAATTCCGTAAACGCCAATAGTTCTGCAGTGCGGCGGCAGCGTTCGGCAACAGGGATTTTATACAACCTGCCGTGGAGTTCCAGGTTCTCACGGGCGGTCAGTTCCAGGTCCAGGTTCATGTGTTGTGGCACTATCCCGATAACCTGCTTGACCCGATCCAGGTCGCGCGACACCTCGTACCCCGCTATAAAGGCTTCGCCCGAAGTGGGCCTGGTGAGCATGGTAAGCATGCGGATGGTGGTGGTTTTCCCGGCGCCATTGGGACCAAGCAGCCCAAAGACCTCACCCTCCTCGATTTTCATGTCAAGGTCTGCCACTGCCTGCCGCTGACCGTAGTTTTTCTTGAGACCCCTGATTTCAATCAAGGGACATACCTCCATACCTATTAACTTAACCGCATCACCGCGCGTGGTGGGCGTGGAGGCGGCTGTGAATTTGGGGATAGCTGTGGACATGAGTGTGTGAGTGGGTGTGGGCCATGATCCCGGAGAGTTTTGCCTCATCCAGCGCCAGTTCCTGGAAGGGCTTCCGGCGCATGCGGTGCAAAAGCGCCAGGTTAGCCGTCTCCCGGATATCGGCTGCGGTGACCTCGGTACGCCCCTCCAAGGCGGCATTAGTCTTGGCTGCCCGCATCATCACCAGGTCGGCGCGGTGACCGTCCACACCCATCTCCACCGCAATGGTAGCGATTTGGAGTAACATATCATCGGTGATGTTTACCCGGGGCAGCAGTTCACGGGCCGTTGTAATCCCCCCCCTGATTTTGTGCTGCTCTTCTTCCCAGGCGGCGGCAAACCCCGCCGGGTCGTCTTCGAAAGCGGCCCGGCGCTTCACGATCTCTACCCGCAGGGACGGTTCGGCTACACCGGTAATGGTGACACACAGTCCGAAGCGGTCCAGGAGCTGTGGGCGCAATTCCCCCTCTTCGGGGTTCATGGTACCCACCAGGATGAACCGGGCAGGGTGGCTAAAGGAAACCCCCTCCCGCTCCACCGTGTTTACCCCCATGGCCGCAGCGTCCAGCAGCACATCCACCACGTGGTCGTCCAGGAGGTTGACCTCATCCACGTAAAGGATGCCCCGGTTGGCCTCAGCCAGCACTCCCGGCTCAAACCGTTTCTCCCCCTTTTTGATGGCGTATTCCATATCCAGGGTGCCCACCACCCGGTCCTCGGTGGCGGATACCGGGAGTTCCACCACCCGGGTCTTGTGCCACCTGCGGGTCAGTTCCTCGCCGGCAGCCCGGCGTTCCCGGCAGGAAGCACACATGGCGGTAACATCATCAGGGTCACATCCGAAGGGGCAGTCGGCCACCACCTGGATCTCGGGCAAGAGTTCAGCCAGCGCCCGCACCGCCGTGGACTTGGCGGTACCCTTCTCCCCCCGGATCAGCACGCCGCCAAGCCTGGGGTTAACGGCATTCAAAAGCAGGGCCTTCTTCATCTCCGCCTGCCCCACCAGGGCGGCAAAGGGAAACACATGCCTTCTGATTTCTGTCACAAAACCTTCCTCCTACACCTGCAGGGCGCGTACTGCTCCCACCAGCACGTCCGCCCGGAGGTCATCAATCTTGTAATATTCAGCGCCCAAGGAATCGGCCAGCCGCCGGGCGAGGCCGAAGGACAGAAACCCGTCCTTTTCCACGTCAACCACCAGGGATTTGATCCTCTCTTCCTCCCAGATGAGCGCCGCTACCCGCCACACCTCCTCCATCGGTTTCTCCCCGCAAAGGCTCACGTTAGCCCGCCCATCGGAAATGATCACCAGCAGGGGGGAAAGGCTGGGGTTTTTGAAAAGCTGGGCCCGCGCCACTTCATAAGCCTTGCAGAGTCCCGCAGAAAGCGGCGTCCGGCCGCCGGTGGGCAGTTCGGCAAGCAATTTCTCGGCCAATTCCACGCTGTTGGTGGGCGGTAACAACACCTCGGCCTTTTCTCCCTTGAAGGCCACCATTCCCACGCGGTCGCGCTTTTGATAGGCGTCCAACAGGAGGGAGAGCACCGCCCCTTTGGCCGCCACCATCCGCTGCTGCGCTCCCATGGAACCCGAAGCATCCACAACAAACAGCAGCAAGTTGCCGATCCGCTTCTCCCGCACCTTTTCCCGGATGTCGGAGGGCAAAATGGCGATGGCTACCCCGTCCCGCCGCCGGTGCACCTGGTGCGGCGCTGCCGCCCGGATGGTGGCGTCGAAGGCCAGGTCATC
>DDKM01000102.1:47311-47461 GCA_002339345.1 Firmicutes bacterium UBA2598
GTGGCGTCGAAGGCCAGGTCATCATTTTTGCGCTGCATGGTGCTGCGTACGTAGCGCCCGGCCTTGGAGGCGGTTTTGGTGTGGGAGCGCCTTCCGGAACCCTTCCGCAAGATGCGGTCCCGGTCGCGGCTGATGCGTTTTACCGGAAAG
>DDKM01000024.1 GCA_002339345.1 Firmicutes bacterium UBA2598
GGTTGGAGAGTAAAGGGTCCACCCCCGACAATATCCTCCACAGGAGCAAACGAGCCCGGTGGCTGAAACTCCACCGTTGTACCCAGGGCATCACCTGCCGCTAAACCCATCATACTACCGCGATAGCGTTCGATGTTTTCCATACACTCACCTCCGTTACTTCTTCCTCTTGTTGCTGGGAAGTACATTCAATTTAAAACTGCAAAATCGCCTTCCAAGTTTAACAATAACATAGCGCCCCCGTCACAGGCTGTCGGGAACGATTGTTCGGCAGATGTTTCTAATTCCACATCACGGATGTCTCTTGATGTTGCTTCTCTAATACCCCGCCGTGGCGCTGAAATAGTTCCTCGTCCACATTGAGGGCAATTTGAGGGCTAAAGCCATCTAAAAACCCGCCTATTTACTCGGGCTGAAGCACGGTAACTTGCGGCGGATTTAAAGATTTGTCAAAAATTGTTATGCGGTCATGGCCGCTTTATTTTAAGCCTAAACTTCTATGGATTGCAATCTCAACTTCTTCCATCTTTTTGTCATTTAAGAAACCGACTTTTTTTATTAGCCGTTCTTTATCAATAGTCATGATCTGTTCCAATTTGACTATACTACCTTCTGGTAACCCACTTTCCTCCGGTTCAATCAACACATGAAACGGATATACCTTTTTGCTTTTGGTGCTGATGGTGGCAACAATAACCGTGGGACTAAATTTGTTTCCCAGGTCATTTTGGATAATCAAGGCTGGCCGGATCCCTGCTTGTTCGCTGCCGCGACCTGGCGACCAATCTACTAGATATATTTCTCCACGTTTACAGGTCACGCAGCACTACCTCCGCTTGAGCCGGAAAACTTTCTTGGGCTTCGCACCGGTTTTCTTCAGCCATAGCTTGATAGCCTTCCGCCATTAATTCAGCGATTTCCTCTTCCTTTTGTCGCTGTATCAACCTTTGAACCGCACCGCTTCTGTTTGTCGTCCAGCGTTTAGCGCATTCATCCAAAAACTTGGCTAACTCGTCTGGAAGACTGATCGTGACCTTTGCAACTTTCGGCATAACATCACCCCTATACAATGGTATCATACCTGTATTCATATTGTCAATCATACCATCACCCCTACTTGCGCTGTTATAAATGTGCGCCAGCTCGTTCGCCATTGGCCGCAGGACTGCGCCCTTCCCTGCACAGGGGTCCAACGGGTTGACGGGAACGCCGCGCGCGACCCGGAGGCGACGGCAGACCAGGGCCATTTCCTCAGGAGGAGTGGCGTAGAATCCTCGACACAGAGCCTCTGGATAGCCGTAATCGAAGAAGCCCATATTGCCAAAGTGCTGGCCGACTTTGACCGGCAGCGGGAAGTGGCCGGGTGACCGGCCCTCTCTCCTTAAACCCTAAACGACTGGCGGCTGGACTCTCACCAAAGTGGCGGATTGGCGGCTAAACTCTTATGCCATTTGGCGGTGAGAATTCCACCGCCATTTTCCGTGAGCGGCAACACGTTAAACGCCTTTGGGGCTATCGAAAAATGTTACAAAACTGGTAACTGCTCAGCCACCCTGCCAGCTTGAAAAATAGTGCTGAACTCGGCTCTGCTTATCATGTAGAATAGAACCATGAAAGCAGAAGCTGAAGTCCGGGTAACACAAATAACCGAAGAACACATCCTGGCAGTCCAAAGGTTGATTGCTGACAATCCTTCATGGAGCCGTACCAGGCTGTCAATGGAACTCTGCCGGCTTAAGGAACTGGTACACCCCAGTCGGCCAGATGAAGGACATGGCCTGCCGGGATCTCTTGCTCAAGCTGGAGCAGCAAGGGCAGATCGTCTTGCCCCGTCGTAAATCTGACGCCTTTATCCGGGGCGGGCACATATCAATCAGCCAGGTACCCCATGACACCACCGAGATCACCGACAGATTAAAGGACCTGCTGCCCTTGCGGGTGGAAGTGGTGGAGACTAATCACCCATCCTGTGGCCTCTTCAAGTGCCTGCTTTCCCGTTATCATTACCTGGGTTTCAGCGGCACGGTGGGCGAGAACATGAAGTATCTGGTGTATGACCGGCTGGGTCGGCCGCTTGCTTGCCTGCTTTTTGGCTCCGCCGCCTGGAGCTGCGCCGCCCGGGATGATTTCATCGGCTGGGACAGAAACACCCGCATCAATCATCTGCACCTGGTCACCAATAACACCCGTTTTCTGATCCTCCCCTGGGTGAGGGTCCCCCACTTGGCGAGCCACATCTTGGGGCTCATTACCCGGCGCATCATCAATGACTGGCAGCGCAAATACGGCCATGGCCTGCTCTTGCTGGAAACCTTCGTGGAGATAGACAGGTTCCTGGGAACCTGCTACAAGGCCGCCAACTGGCGCTACGTCGGCCTGACCAAGGGCCGCAGCCGTAACGACCGCTGCCACAATCTCGAAGTTCCCGTCAAGGCCGTTTACCTGTATCCCCTGGCAAAACGCCTGCCTGGAGGTGATCTCCGGTGAAACGGGAAGAGATCCTGGCCGTTTACAATGAGGGACCCGAAGCGGTGGTCGCCTTGGTGGAGGGCCTGATTGCAAACTTTGAACGCATTTACCAGCAGCAGGCCCTGCAGATTACCATCCTTGAAGCAAGAGTCAAACAACTGGAAAACCAACTAAACCAGAACAGCAGGAACTCTAGCAAGCCTCCTTCCAGCGACGGCTTCAAGAGAACCAAGAGCCTGCGCGCCAAAAGCGGCAAGAAAAGCGGCGGGCAAAAGGGACATCCCGGCCATACGCTGAAAATGGTGGACAGCCCCGACCAGGTGCAAGTGCACACGGTGGATTGCTGCCGGGAATGCGGCGCCTCCCTCGCCGATCAAGCCGTGGATAATTACGAAAGACGCCAGGCATTTGACATCCCGCCGCTGAAGCTTTTGGTCACCGAGCACCGGGCGGAAATGAAGACCTGCCAGGTCTGCGGTACTTGCAACAAGGCTTCCTTTCCCGAGAAAGTAACCCAGCCGGTGCAGTACGGCCCCGAGGTCCAGGCCTTAGCCGTCTATCTCAATCAGTACCAACTCCTTCCCTACGACCGGATCAGGGAACTGTTTGCGGACCTTTTCGGGCACCTGACCTATTACAGCATCCAACCCAAGCGTGGCTCTGACGCCATGGACGAGATGGGGATCTTGCCTGTTTACAAGGGAATCGCCAAACACGACTTTTGGAAAGCTTACTTAAAATACCTCTGCGACCATTCCCTCTGCAACGCCCATCACCTGCGGGAGCTGACCGCTATCGTTGAAAACGAGAACCAGGCCTTGGCACAACAGATGAAAGCTCTGCTCCTGGATATTAAGGCGGCGGTGGATAAACAAAAGGAGAACTCCAAGACGCATCTGGAATTGGAGCAGCTTATGGATTTCGAGTCACGCTTTCAACGCATCATCGCCCTCGGGTACGAGGAAAACCCCTTATTAATGGAAGAGGATTTTGACTCAGGAAGCTCGAACGTTACTATGTCTATGTGGGCCTCACTCGGACTGGCCTCGGAAAGGCATACTTTACCCTTCAAATATTTTTGCGGTGGTGCAGCC
>DDKM01000065.1 GCA_002339345.1 Firmicutes bacterium UBA2598
TGGGATCCCGCATTCTGGGGGGAATAGGAAGCCGTTGCAGGATATTTGAGGACATGAAATACCTGATCTAGGGGGTGGGAAAACAAAGAATGTTCAGACTTGCCCGATTTTGATGTTAACTGGTGGGAACGGAGGGATGGGAAATGACGGTTCTGGGTGTAGTGGCGATCACCTCAATTATCTACCTGGCACTTACCTGTGTGTGGGTGTACTGGCTGGAGGACTATTTTGAACGCCAAGATTCCGTTAAATTCGGCAACAAGTAAAGGGGAGGCGCAAACAAGTGAGTGTTGTAACCTTTTCCTGGATCTACCTGATCTTCTTCATGCTGCTGATGGTTTACCTCGGCTATGTGGGCATGAAAAGAACCCACAATGAAGAGGATTACGCTGTGGCCCGCAGTTCCTATCCCTGGTGGATCCTGGCCCTGGCCTTCGTCGCCACAACCGCCAGCGGTTCCACCTTCATGGGCATCCCCGGTATGGCCTATTCCATGGGATTTAAGGCCCTGTACTACCCCATGATTTACCCCATCGGTATCTACCTGGGTTCAATGATCCTGGCCCGCAGAACCAAGAAAATGGGTGACCGCCTGGGCTCTTTGAGCATCCCGGACTACCTGGGTGACTACTATCAAAGCAATCTGATCAGAGTGCTTGCTGCATTAATCAGTATTTTCCTGATTTACTACATCATGGCCCAGCTGGTTGCTGCCGGGCAGATGTTTACAGTGACACTGGGTCTGAACTATCAGATTGCCATCTGGGTAGCCGGCCTGCTGGTAGCCCTCTATATGGCAATGGGCGGTTCCCACAGTGACATCCTCACCGACGCCGTTCAGGGTTTGTTCATGCTGTTCATCACCCTTTTGATTATCGTTTTCTTCTTCACCGGCTACGGCATCGGCGGCGGTGGGGTGGCAGCGGTAAACGCCAAGCTGCCTGAGGTCATGCAGTGGAACGTACACACCGATGTGAAGAACGCCACCTTCTACGCCTGGTGGACCATCGTACTGTTGTTTATCGCCCATATTCCCTTCGCCACCCTGCCCCACCTGGGCAACAAGTTCTTTGCCCTGCGGGGGACCGGTTCCACCAAAAACTACAACCTGTTGACCAATGTCCTGGGTCTGGTGGTGGGGGCCATGGTGTTCGCCGGACTGCTGGGCAAGGCGGCCGGTCTTGAACTGAAGGCGGCTGACCAGGTGGTGCCCCAGTTGCTCATCCTGCTGACACCTCCCTGGATTGCCGGTCTGTTGTGCATTGCCATTCTCTCCGCCATCGTTTCCACAGCGGACGGCCTGTTCATGTCGGTGTCCCAGATCTTTGCCAACGACCTGTACCGTAAAACCTTCGTGCCCCTGACCGGCGGCAATCCCAACTCACCGGAAGTGAACAGGCGTGCCCTGTTAATCGGACGCATCGGGGTCATCGTGGTGGGTATCGCGGCCATTTTGATGATCAGGAAACCGCCGGCCCTGCTGTCCATTATGCTGTGGGTAGGTGTGGGCGGCATTATCAGCGCCTTTGCCGGACCGATGTTCCTGGCCATCTTCACTACCCGGGCCAATAAAATCGGCGCTCTGTTTGGCATGATCACCTCCTTTGCCTTCTACTTCTGGATCCACCTGGGACCCCAGTTCAAGTTGTATGAAGGCATCTTCCCCTGGAATAAGAACCCCTTCGCTTCAGCAGGGGTAGGGGCCATCATCAGTGTGGTGGTCACCCTGGTGGTCAGCCTGCTCACCCAGCCCATGCCCAGGGAACACCTGCAAAAACTGTGGGCACCACCCTCTGCCGAAGAAAAGCTGGGCAAAGTGCCGGCAGGCCATGGCAGCGGCATTTCAGCATAATTGTGGTATGACAAGGGGTGACAGCGGTGACAGTTTCCCCTGCAGCTTTAAGTTACAACCCCTTTGAGGCGGTCTCGGAGCCGGTACCCATGCTGGAAATCAACACCTTCCAGCCGGCACTGGCCCCGGCCCATGCCGGGCGGCTGGTCAAACAGCGCAGCCAGGTCAACATGATTATAAACATGATCTTTCCCGGTCGTGAGGAATACCACCTGCTGGACACCTTTTACTCTCCCATCTTCCTGGTGTACGCCAGGACCTCCATCAGGCGGATGTTCAAGAAGGAATGGGAAAAGATCAAGGTTTTATGCGCCATGGACGGTATCACCGGCCGCTGCGGCCTAGTAGACCAGGACCTGCCTGGACTGCAGGAAATCCGGGTGCCGGCGGTGCAGGTGCTACCCACCAAGTTCGATCATTCGACGGTCCATAACCGGGGATTGGAGTATTTTTGCCGTCATGTCGGGCGGCAGTTCCGCCCGGTTGACGTGGAACGGTATCATATCGACCGGATCGAGGTTTTCTACCTGCCGGCGCTTGTTTTGACGGATCGCAACCGTAAGAGGTTTTTTGCGGTGGATCCCCTCACCCGCCGGGTGGATCCGGTCCGGGAACTGGAATTACTGCAGGACCAGATCAACATTTACCTGGCGGCCCGGGGAAGCCATATCAAAACTAGATAGGGGGCAAGTCCATGAAGGGCAGAGTAGCGGCCCTGGTGGGGCCGAGACAAGTGGAGATCAAGGAATTCGATCTGCCGGAAGTGAAACCCGGTGCAGTGCTGGTCAAGGTGCGGCGTAGCAACCTTTGCGGATCGGAACTGCACATCTGGAATCATTTCCACCCGGTGATCAAATATGGTGTGCTGGGCCACGAGATGGTAGGGGAAATCTTCGCCTTGGGTGAAGGGGTGACCACCGATTATGCCGGCAACCCCGTACAGGTAGGTGACCGCATTGTAGCACCCTACTATTTGACATGCCAGAAATGCCCCAACTGCCTGCGGGGTAACTTCAACCTGTGTGTCAACGCCTACCACTATTGGAAACAGCCGCCGGAAAACCCGCCCCATTTCACCGGCACCTTTGCCACCCATTATTACATCCACCCCAACCAGTACTTTTACAAGGTGCCGGACAGCCTGCCGGACAATGTGGTAGCCGGTGCCAACTGCGGACTGTCCCAGATGGTGTACGGCCTGCACCAGGCTAACCTGCAAAATGGCGAAACCCTGGTCATTCAAGGTGCCGGCGGTCTGGGACTGTACGCCGCGTCGGTGGCCAAGGAAAAGGGTGCCCGGGTAATCGTCATCGACGGGGTGGAAAGCAGGCTGGCAGCAGCCAAGGGTTTCGGCGCCGATCATGTCGTGAATATGAATGAACATCCCTCCATGGAGGCCAGGGTCAAGCTGATTCAGGACCTGTCCGGTGGGGGTGATGGGGCGGATGTGGTCATGGAGGTCGCGGGAGCTCCAGCCGCCTTTGTGGAAGGACTACACATCCTGCGCCCCGCCGGCCGGTATGTGTCCATCGGCAATGTAAACGTATCCCCGGATTTTGAAATAAACGTGGCTCCAGGCTTGATTACCAGGAAATGCTGCCAGATCATCGGTGCGGTACGTTACAATCCGTGGTTCCTTCACCAATCCCTGCAATTCCTTGAGCGCAACCTCGCCAAATATCCCTTTGGTGAACTGACGGACAAGGAATTCTGCCTGGATGATGTCCAACTGGCACTGGAAGCCGCGGAAGCCAGGGAAGTCACCCGGCCAGTGATTGTTCCCTAGGCAAAGGGCGGGATTACCCGCACAGGTCAAGGATGGGACGGGGACGGGCACGAAAACCCCGCCCTCTAATGATGGGTGATGCATGAATCATGGTGTGATGCCCCTGCCGGTTTCCCGGTTTGAATCGGGAATCCGGCAGGGGTTTACCATGGGAATGTGTAATTATCATATTGTTTAATATGAGGGGGGATTGCAATTGCAGCTTTTA